>JAIXPV010000674.1 GCA_027486105.1 Runella sp.
AACTCTTGGGTAAATACGCCCTTACTCCCGATTTTGGAGAGCGAACGGTCCAAAATTTGGTCGCCTTTGGTGTCAATGAGGACGATTTCGGTCGTCAGTCCTCCTTTTTGTAATAGATTTTCGACGTAATAAGCCTGCCAAAGGGCTAAGCGACTACCGCGCGTTCCGATTTTTATGTGCATTGGTTCATTTAATTTTTCAGTTACCCTTCCGATTGGGCGAGCAATAACGATTTTCTTGCCTCTGCTTTCAGCGTTTCTTTGTCAATAGGCACTACGCCTACGTGTTCGCAGACCAAACCGCCCCCAAGGTTTGACAGCTCGGCGACGATGTTTGGCTCAAGCCCTAGCGCAACCGCACAGGCCGCAATACTGATGACCGTGTCGCCGGCACCTGATACGTCGGCAATCTCCCGTTCGTGGGCGGGAATGCGGTACTGTTGGTCTAAGAAATCAATGTAAACGCCTCGTTCTGATAATGTTACAAACGCGCCTTTGGCGTTGAGTTCATAGCGTAATTTCTTCACTACGGCCCTGAGTTCATCTTCTTTCTTTACATCAAACTCTACTTTCAAACCTTCTTTCAGTTCTTTCAAATTTGGTTTGAAAAGAGTTACGTTTTGGTAGGCCAAAAAGTTGCGTTTTTTAGGGTCAACTACCGTCGGAATGCCTTGTAAATTGGCAAAGTCTGTGATTTCCTTGATAACATTCGGACATAAAACCCCTTTGTCGTAGTCCTGAAAAAGAACCACGTGGCAGTCAGGAATCAGGGCTTTGGCTTTTTCAATCAGTTGAGACTGTTCTTCAAGCGTAATGACTTTATCGGTTTCGGTATCTACCCGTACCACTTGTTGCGACCCCGCAATGATACGCTCCTTGACGGTCGTGATGCGGTCGGGACTTTGCAAAATACCGTCGGTACGAAGGCCTCGTTTCTCCAATTCGCCCAGTAAATTTTTCCCTTCGGTATCCTGTCCGATGACGGAGCAAATGATGGGTTCGGCCCCTAACGCATGGACGTTAAGAATGACGTTTCCGGCGCCGCCCAAGCGGTATTCACGACGCTGAGCTACCACTACAGGCACGGGTGCTTCGGGAGAAATTCTGTCTACTTTCCCCCATATATACGCATCCAGCATTACATCGCCCACAATCAGCACGCGTAATGTGTTAAAAGAATCAAATAATTGATCAATAGTCATACTGAGTAGTAACACCAAATAGAGAGGTTTTAACTTTTGTTCCCTAAATGGTTATTTAGATGGAAAGCCAGTTTTGTAACATGTCTTTGCCGTGCTCGGTCAAGACCGATTCAGGGTGAAACTGTACGCCCCGCACGTCATAAGTATTATGGTGTAGCGCCATCACTTCACCGTTCTCGTCTACGGCGGTGATGGTCATGGTGCTGGGAACTGTCTCGCCTACCACTGTCCAAGAGTGGTAACGGCCTACCTGAAAGGATTGGGGCAAACCTTTAAACAACGGCTCTGTAGGGTCGATAACGATGGCTTTATCGCTGATGCCATGTAGTACATCCGACATGTTGTTGAGCGTAGCGCCAAACACTTCGCCGATACCCTGATGGCCCAAACACACGCCCATAATGCTTTTGGTGGGAGCGTAGGTACGAATCAAATCCTGCATAATACCCGCTTCTGACGGAATGCCTGGCCCGGGCGAAAGCAGAATTTTGTCATACTGCGCTACGTCTTCGAGCGCGATTTTGTCGTTACGATGAACCTCCACGTCGTCGTGCAGTTCGCGTAAGATGTAAACGAGGTTATACGTAAACGAATCGTAATTGTCGAGAACAAGAATCTTCATTGCGGATGATATTTCCCGCAAAACTACCCAATTCTATTTGTACCTCAAACCTTCCGTTTCAGATAAGCGTCATAATCAGGCAAAATGCTCTCGTAGGGCTGGCTCATGAGGGGAGAGGCTATGATAAAATCGGCGGTGGCACGGTCGCAGGCCATGGGGATGTCCCACACCGCTACCAAGCGTAGTAAAGCCTTGATGTCGGGGTCGTGCGGCTGGGCCGACATGGGGTCCCAGAAGAAAATCAACACGTCGATTTTGCCTTCGGCAATCATTGCGCCAATCTGCTGATCTCCGCCGAGTGGGCCGCTTAAAAGGCGCGTAACGGGTGCTTCTAAAGCCACTTGAAGCAGTTTTCCAGTGGTGCCAGTGGCATACAACTCGTGAGAGATCAGCCGTTCTTTGTTGGCAGAAGCCCATTCAATGAGATCGGCCTTTTTATGGTCATGGGCCACTAGGGCAATACGTTTGCGAGCGTTGAGGGTACGATTTGGCATCTTTTAATTATTATTTTAAAACACGATTTCAAGATGGACGGAAGGCAATCCTGAAATCGTGTTAAGCCTTAAAACCCAATTTTTCCTTTTCGTCCTTTGTGGTTTTTGCCTTCATAATAGGCGCTTAATTCCTCCAATTCTTTTTCAAATCCACCAGATAGAATAGGAAAACGGCACCACGAACGAGGGTCAAGGTTGAGGTCATCTAGATGAAAACTTGGGGCATAACGTTCACGTTTCCACTGATTCCGACTCCAAAGTTTGAAAAAGCGCTCCACAGACCTAAACAAGACCTCACGTGAGTACCGCTCGGCAAAGCGCACTTCCATGAATCGAAAGCAGTCAATCGGCGATTTTTTATCGCGAATCGCCACCTTTTCGATGGCATCCAAGACCTCATAGGGCATCAAATCTTTTTCGTCCGTTTGCATTTTGTGTTGCGGGCGAAGTTCGGCGGTGGGTTGCAGGCTGTTTACTTTTTTCAGTCCTTCAATTCTAATATTTTTCCCTTTTACGTGGCAACCGATGGTTTCGAGCCAAACCAGCCATTGCCGAAGCCAAAATTTATCAATTCCCGCAATAGGACTGATGCTGCCGGCGGTGTCGCCGTCCATGGTGCAGTAACCAACCGCGACCTCAGACCGGTTGGAAGTGGCCAATAAAAGGTGTCCGTATAGGTTGGTCAGCAACCATACGCCCGGGGCACGCACCCGCGCCTGAATATTTTGGAGCGGAATGTCATCCTGTTCCCACGTCAAGTTGCGTCCTATCTGTTGTTGGATTAAATCTTTGTAGGATTCAACCAGCCCGTTAATATTAACGTTGTAAAAAGTTGAGCCAATAGAGTCTGCGAGGCTTTTGGCAGATTCTAAGGTATCGATGGAGCTATTTTCTGTACCTTGATAAATACTGTGAATCAGGTGTTTGGCAATACCTTCTTCGGTCGTTTCTTGCTGGATTTTGTTGATGTAACTCAGCTTTTGTTTAAAAGCGGTCAGACCGATACTTTCATCGGCCAATCGAATCATCAGGCCACACAGTGCCACGCAGGCGCACGAATCAGCACCGCCCGAGAGCGAAACCGTAAAACCCTGAGAGCGCGATTTGCGGAGATAATCAAACAGCGCCAACGATACGGCCCGCGCAAATTCTTCTTCTTTTAGGTAACCTTCTCGCTCAAAAGGTTCTAATTCGGCTACTTGATAGGCAGGGGCAGCTTCGTGCCATTCAAATGTGTCTACGACTTTCCAATTGCCCGTTGGTAGTGCTGATTTGATTTGCGAATGTGACAGTCGGGTTACATCGGTATCAATCACTGCGGACGTAATGTGGTAATCGTGGTAGCCAAAACGTGGACTGGAGGCCAGAAGGGTTCCGTTGGAAGCAATCATGGCGTCACCGTCAAAAATAAGCCGTCCCGATTCGTTTCCTAACAGATTGGTGTATACATAACTGCACGAGTAGGAGCGCGAACCGTCAATAACAAAACGCTCTCTGGTGATGAATTTATGGAAGGCGAACGGGCTAGCGCTAGGGTTCAGAATAACATCCACCCCGCGGTCAAAATGACTGCGGCCAGGGCGTTGTGCCACCCAAGCGTCTTCGCAGATTTCAAAACCTATTCGGACTCCCGATACATCAAATACCAAATCTCCGAAAGGATAGCTGAAATCCCTCACTTTGATTTCATCGCGTGCGTTGGCGGGCCAACGATGAAACCAACGGTCTTCGTAGAAAACGCCATAATTGGGTAAATGCTGTTTGGCCACAAAGCCAAGAATCCGTTTGTTGACAATAAAACAGGCGGTATTGTAGATTTTGCTGTTGAATTGCATTGGCAAACCTACCGATACCGCAATGCCCGACGTATGCGCCACGATTTCATGAAGACTTTCGATGGCTTGGGCGAGGGTATTAGGGCTATAAAAGGCGTCTTCGCAGCCATAACCCGTAATACAAAGTTCAGGAAGACATAATAAACTAATATGTTGATTTCGAGCGTCTTCAATGGATTGTATAATGTGTTTTTTATTCTCTTCCCACGCCAAGGGGGTGGTATTGATGGTTCCGGCGGCTACTTTAAGAAGTGGCATGTTGAATAGGTTATTGATTTATGCAAAAATGAGGTTTCCGAACGAGAATGCCAATAAGAAGCTGAGGAAACCAAGGGGATTTCGAAAATCTCGTGTCATTTTTTCCGCTCAGACGACGTATTGGTATGTAAGTCACATTTTGGGATAATATTTTTTTTTGAATCGGATAAAAAACTGCTAAAAACGGCAACTTCTTCGTAGGCCGCTACCAGCATCTGCTTCAATTCTGTAGTAAGAGAGGCTGCCTCGTTCTTTTTGGTGGTTACGTCTTCGGGGGTGAGATGGGTCAAAAAATGGGTTATTTGCGGAATAATGGCATTTTCTTCGTCGATGTGCCAACCTGCTCGGTGCAATAATGCCCATGTATCGGCTCCTTTATTTCCGCAAAATAAAATGGCTCCGCCCGCGCATACCGAGCTGATTGCCTTGGAGGGTACGGCAATATGGGTCCATTTTGTAAGCAAACTAACCAAATGAACATCTATGTAAGGTAATTGGCTCCTTGGTACATTTTTGAGAATGGTAATGCCTTTTTTTGTACCTGCAATGGTCAAAATGTCGGCAGATTTAGTGCCGTAAATGGCTAAAATGAGATGGTGCTTTTGGGGGTCAAAGTGATTGATAAAAGCCAGCAAAAAATCGGCCGAGTGCGCATCTCCGAGGTTTCCGGCGTATCCAAAATAAATTTTTCCGTCGGCTTTGCGCCATTCGGGCGGCGTTGGGTCGCGGGCTTGGTCGAGCAATACGCCACATGGAAGAATCGTTGTGGGGAGCGATTTGCCGTATTTTTTTTGGATGTAGGCAGCCTGATTGGGTCCCAGTGCAAAAAGCTGAGCGGGGGCAAAACGGTAGGTTACCCACTCTACAAAGCGATAAATAGGGTTTGATTTTTTGATGACACCGTCGGCAACAAAGCCTTCGGGAAATAAATCCATGGACCACAATGCCCAGCGAATTCCAAACAAAGGTAGTAGCCAAGAAGCCCAAAAAGGCAAAAGCGGGGGGCTAGTCATGCACAGTACGGGCCCCCGGCGCACACGCAGGGTTTTGAGGAGTAAGAATAAACCGTCAAAAAAACCAGCGGCTAACTTTAGAATTCCTTTGTTCCCCTTATATAGGGTGGAGATTTGAAACGTTTTACCGATGGGTAGACGAACTTGCCCCCCCCCTAAATCACTGCGTTTTACGTGGACAATCCGGACGTCAATTCCATGGTTTTCAATTAGATATTTGGTCAAATCCCACGCTGATTCTCCCGTGATACCAGGATTGGGAGGATAATGCCGATTGATTATGGTCAGGGAAATCGGTTTTTTGGGGGTTGAATTCATAATGATTGGCTTACGCTTTCTCTTTTTCTGCGGTTTATCAGGCAGCCCACGGCTTCGGTGCGGTTGGGCGACACGGGCTTATTGGCGGCCACTGCTTCGAGGGCATCTTGAAGGTAAAATTCGGTGGTTTTTGGGCGGTATTTTCCTAAACCGAAAAACTGGTTGTCGATGGCACCTCGGTAAACTTCCACGCCATTTTTATCAATGAGTACCACTTCAGGGGTTGTTTTTGCGTCATAGCGTTCAACGAGCGTGTGGTTTTTGTCGATAACGTAGGGGATGGTAAAACTATATTCCTTCTTAAATTGGCGAATCACCGATTTCTTGATAGATTTAGTGGAAAAAACCGCCTTAAACGCAACGTTTTGGCCGAATTTAACGTACATTTCCTGGAGTCGCTTGCTGGATTTTTGGCAAATTGGGCATTCGGTGTCGTAAAAAATATAAAGAGAACTTTGCGCCCGTACATCATTATTCAGTAAACCAAAGCCCGCAATGAAGGCAAGAAATACACCAGCCACCATTTTATTGTATTTTTCCATGATTCAAAATTAGATGAATGAAGTTGTAAAACATTAGCTCCAATGTTTCGTTTTTAAATTTATAAATAATTTGGCGAAGCGTGTTTTGACCCAAATTTTTTATCTAAATTTTCGCCCAGTATCTCCATCAAACCAGTAAGCCGTCCGAAAATTCCTATATTTCAAAATACTTTTACATGAACCATTTGTTACGCAAGTCTTTACTCATTGTTTTTTGCCTTTTTCTACTCGGTGTGTGGGCGTTTGCCCAGAATCGTACTGTGACTGGAAAAGTTACTTCGGCAACAGACGGCCAGCCCATGCCCGGTGTAAACGTTACGCTCAAAGGGGCACCTTCGGGAGCCAATACCGATGCGGATGGCAGCTATCGTATCAGTGTTCCCGCTGGCAAAGTTACATTGGTATTTTCATATATTGGAATGCTGAGTCAGGAGGTCAATGTCAATAACCGCACAACCATCAATGTTGAACTCGCGGAAAACCCGACGCAACTCAATGAGGTAGTCGTGACGGGCTATAATTCTACCCAAAAGAAAGATATTTTGGGGTCTATCACTTCTGTTTCTGCCGCTAAATTTAAGGATATTCCGATTGCGGGATTTGATCAGGCATTGCAGGGACAGGCCGCTGGTGTACAAGTGACACAATCGTCGGGAACACCTGGTGGAGGGGTAGCGGTCAGAATTCGAGGAAATACATCTATTTCGGCCTCTAACCGTCCTTTGTTTGTGGTAGACGGAATTCCAGTGATGGATGAGGCGGTGTCGGGAAGAAGTTTCGGTGGCCAAAATGATAACACCCTCACTTTTGTCAACCCCAATGATATTGAATCAATTCAAGTCCTGAAAGATGCCTCCGCCAAAGCAATTTATGGTTCGCGGGCTGCCAATGGAGTGGTATTGATTACGACCAAGCGCGGAAAGGCTAACTCACGGACTACTATTACGCTCGACGCCCAGCGCGGGGTGGTGGATATCATAAAGAAAGTGGATTTGCTGAATTCGTCTGAGTTGTTGCAGTTGCAGCGAGAAGCCGTTATCAATGCTGGTCAAGACCCCGACCAGCGCGGGCTGATTTCGGGCGTTACTGATGGTGTTAATACTGATTGGTTAGATGCCATTCTGCGCCGGGGAATTTATCAGCAGTATCAAGTGTCGGCCACGGGAGGAAACGACAAAACGCGTTTTTACCTCAGCGGTGGTTTGCGGGATGAAGAAGGTGTTCAGCTCAACAATCGTTTTACCCGCTACTCAGGGGCGCTTAATGTGGACCACAAAGCCAGTCAAAAATTAACCATCAGCACCAATATGTCGCTGGGTTTTACGACCAACGACCGTGTAAAAGGGGATAACTTTCTGGATGGCGTTTATTCGGGTGCTATCAAAAGCTTGCCGTATTTTGCTCCTTACAACGAGCAAGGGAAACTCTACACGCCCGGTGACCCGAATTATGCAGGATTTCCTAACTTCAATCCCGTAGCGCAGGCCGTGTTGCCGCGTTTCCGTACCTATGGTACTAAAATTCTCGCGGGGGTCAGCGGGCAATACGAAATTATCAAAAACTTAAAACTCAACAGTAAGCTGAGTTTGGATTATAACAATTCTGAAGAAGACCAGTACGAATCATCTGCTACCGCTATCGGAGGCTTTTTGCCCGCCATCGGAGGTCAGGGATATGGTGTGTATATTACCAATACACTCTTTACGCTTTTGAATTCAAACACGCTTACCTATCTTTTTGATTTGGGGGGGAAGCACCACTTCAATACCATGCTCGGAACAGAAATTCTCCAGACTAAAAACCGGAGTTCTTTTGCGTCGGGTCGTATTTTTCCAAGCGATGATTTTACCTACATCAACTCATCAGGAGTGCAAGACGCCGCTGGTTCGGGCTTTGCCCAAAACGGCTTGATTTCGGGTTTTGGTGAAGTACGGTACGATTACATGGAAAAATACTTGTTTACGTTTACTTCACGTTACGATGGTTCGTCGCGTTTTGGACCTAATCGCCGCTTTGGTTATTTTCCTTCTATTTCGCTCGGGTGGCGGGTTTCTGAGGAGCCTTGGATGAAATCACTAGAATTTATTCAGGATTTAAAGCTGAGAGGAAGCTATGGATATACTGGTAACGAACGCATCGGGAACTTCACATACCTTGGTACTTGGGCGGCATCTACGTACAGCGGTGCCACGGGGGTGAGTCCAAACAACCTCAATAACCCGCTTTTGCAGTGGGAACGTACCCGCGAAGCCAATGTAGGCTTAGATGTTTCGCTGTGGAGTGGTCGATCGAGTGTAATTATGGAAGCATACGACAACGTTACTGACAACCTTTTGTTTAATCAGCCGCTACCGCTTACTACGGGTTTTGGTGGTTTTCAGGGAAACATTGGTTCAATCTCTAACCGTGGTTTAGAGCTGACGATTTCAACGGTCAACATCGACCGTAGCGTAACCCAGGGACTTCGTTGGAATACCGATTTTAACATCTCACACAACCAAAACAAAGTATTAGAGCTTGTTGATGATCAACCGCTATTTAGGGGGTATTCGGCCAACGGAGTGAGTGCCACGAACGTGATTTTGCCCGGGCAGCCGCTCGGAACTTTCTGGGGACTTAAATTTCAGGGGGTAGATGTAGCCACTGGCGACGCCCTCTACGAAGACTTTAACAAGGATGGAAAAATCAGTCCTGATGACGCTCAGGTGATTGGTAACGCTCAGCCCCTGCTGGTAGGAGGGCTTACCAACCGTGTTACTTGGGGCAATTTTGATTTGAGCGTATTTTTTCAATTTATGTACGGCAATAAAATCCTGAATTTTTCTAACGTAACGCTGCTTGACAACGGAGCCAACCTCGAAAACAATCAGGTAAGAGCGGCGCTGAGAAGATGGCAAAAACCTGGCGATGTGACGGATGTGCCGCGCTACGAGTTGGGCAATACTTACAATAACTTTCACAGTAGTCGTTTTCTGGAGGACGGGTCTTATCTACGCCTCAAGAATGTGGCGGTCGGGTATAATTTCCCTTCGCGGTGGTTGAATAAAGTCAAAGTCAGAACGGCCCGCTTGTATGCCTCGGCCATCAATCTTTGGACCTTAACGGCTTACTCAGGTGCAGATCCTGAAGTAAGTACGCTTGATGGCTCTACTTCTGCGCAGGGTATCGACTTTTTTACATTACCCCAAACCCGCAACATAACGTTAGGGTTAACAATTGGTTTCTAAAAACACGCATCCGATTTCTTTACACAATGTTTCAATGGTGTCAAAAATGAATAAATATCATATTTCTTTGGTTATGGCGGTGGGTTTATGGTTAAGCAGTTGCAGGGAAGTTCTGGAGCCGCGACCGATAGATATCTTGGCCGACCAGTTTGTGCTAAATCAAGCCAGTGATGTAGCTACGGTACGTTTGGGAGCCTATGCTGCCTTTAGAGGTACCGCCGCGCCAAAAGTAATTGTAGGAGATTTTACCGCTGATTATATTCAGCACAACGGTACGTTTACAGATTATCAAGAGTTGGGAAATAAGCAAATTACCTCTGCCAATGGTGTAGCAGGGGCGTTGTGGGGCGGGGTTTTTAATACGATTTACGTCTGTAACTTTTTGCTTGAAAAACTCCCCACTGTGCCTGGCGTACGTGAAGCGCAGCGTAAAACGGTTATGGCCGAAGCTCGTTTTTTGCGGGGTATGGCCAATTTTATCGGGGCTACTACATTTGGAGGTATTCCGAATGTTACTTCGACTGATATTGATGTAAATAAAACGGTCTCAAAGGCAAGTAAGGAAACCATCATGGAAAGTGTATTGGCTGACTTTCAGGCAGCACTGACTGATTTGCCCGAGGGCAGCCCTACCGATGGGCGTCCTGTTTTTGCAGGCTACGCCACTAAAAATGCGGCTAGGGCAGCTTTGGCGCGTTTTTATTTGTACCAAAAAAATTGGGCTCAGGCCGAAGCTTTGGCTACAACCGTGATTAATTCTACGGCTTATGAATTGGTCAATTATGCAGATGTGGTAGCCAAGGATTTTAACAATGAATCTATTTTTGAAGTAGGCTACACCGCTTCCGACGACCCAGGCACTAGTGCTTTTGGCCTCAATAATTTGTTGGTGGGCCGCCGAGAAGTGATCCCTTCCAACCAGTTTATTACCCAAATCATCTCGCGCGATGCGGGCGAAAGAGAAGCAACCGTAGATTTCGATTTTAACGAGCAGGGAGGGGGAGATAACGGCTGGAGCGTTCGGAAATACGGCACCCCCGATGAAGACAATAATAACATCGTGATTTTTCGACTGGGCGAAATGTATCTTATTCGGGCGGAAGCAAGAGCACAACAGGGGAGAATTACGGGAACCACAGGCGCGCTCAACGATTTGAATATTTTACGCACGCGGGCTGGTAAAAACTCAGCGGCGGCCGATAAGCCTACATTGCTTACAGCGGCCTCTCAGGCAGAAGCGCTTTTGCTGGTTGAGCGCGAACGACTTTATGAATTGGCTTTTGAAGGGCATCGCTGGTATGATTTGGTACGTACTGGGCGGGCGCAGGTGGTTATGTCGGCCTTTTCGCCAAACTGGACCTCAAAATATGAATTATGGCCTATTCCACAAACTGAAATCCAACGTAACCCTTCGTTGGTAGGACAGCAAAACCCTGGTTATTGAGCCAAACAGAAGGCTTGATTTGATATGACGTTTTCGGAAAAAAAATTGAAGATGAAAAATACTAAATACACATTTTCTCATTTTGCAGCGTTGGTGGTGACTCTTTTGGCGGGGCTTTGGTTATCAGGCTGTGAAGAACAAAGAATCATTTACGAAGGAGCAAATTTCGTGCGGTTCACGGATTCAACGTTGAGTTTTAAGGAAAGCTATTCCAAGGCTATCAAAATTCGGGTGCACAACGGTGGCAAAGTGCTTAATGAATCCATCAATGTTAAATATACCATAGGAGGGACCGCGCGCGAAGGCCGAGACTATCGCATTGAAGGCACCAAAGGCACCGTGATTATTCCCGTAAACCAGAGTTTTGGGGAGATTACGCTGTACCTCCTCAACAATGCCAATAATATTCTGGAATCCAGTACCATTGAATTTACCATTGCGGGCGTTTCGCCCAGCGATAAAATCAAAGTTGGGTTTGGTGAAGGAGGTTTAGGGAGTAAGATGGTTTTTACCATTCGGGATGCGTGTATTATGGATGGCATTTATACAGGCCGACTACCCGTAGGAAATCAAGCCTTTCAGTTGGCCGATATTGAAATCTCCAGCGCTGATTGCAAGCGGTACACAATTTCTAACATCAACGTTGGCTTGTTGGGTTTTCCGCAGTTTTTTAATTGGGATAGCCCCGTTGGGTTTCAAGCCGAGCGCCCTAAGCTAGATTTTATTGACAATGGAAACAACACACTTACCATCCCGCAACAAGTGATTCCGCAGTTTGCGAGTGGCTACGATACCCTCTCTGGAACGGGCGTGTGGAATCCCGTCAATAAGCAAATCAGCCTCAGCATCAGAATGAAAATCTATAAATTAAGCAATCGCCGAGACAGTATTGTTAACCTACCGTTGATTTATGTGCCGCAATAGTGCACATTCTAATTGAATTGTTCTCTGATAATCGCAAAAAAATGAAAACCTATATTCGCTATATTGCCATTTTTGGCCTGTTGGCTGTGTTGAGCAGTAGTTGCTCTGAAAAAATAGAGCCTAAGCCGTTGACTTATTCGCAATTGCTGACAGGGACTGAAAAAAAAGCTTGGGTGCTGAGCTCGCTTACCATCATTGATGAAAAAGACCCGTTTGAATTGCCAGGCAATCAAGTGTTAGACCCGTGTGAGTTGGATGATCAATTTGTTTTTTATGCCAACGAGGAGAAAAAAATGGAATACAGCAACGGTGCTACCAAATGCCGCACGACGGAGCCAGAAATTTTAATCACGGATGTATGGCAATTGACCAACGCCAACGCAACCCTTGAAATAGGGATTCCGCGTATATTCGGCGGATTTAAACTGCCTTTTGTTATCAAAACGTTGACCGAAAATTCACTGGTACTGGAATATTATTTTGGAGATATTGATGCCAGTTACCGTTTCTCATTCACTTCAAGCAGTAAGTAGCATGTTGAAAATATGTACTCGCACCTTTTTAAGCCTGTTGGTGCTTTTATCTTTTTTTGCCCAAGCGCAGCGCCGCACCGAACCCTGCGCTACGATGGAAATGGACAGTCTGCTACGACTGAGAAATCCTTCTGAAGGGTCGTTGGATGAGTTTGAGCGGGATTTACAGCGAAAAATGGTTCAAATCAAAGCCCGTATGGCTTCTGGAAGGGGGGCGGCTGAGATTATTACGATTCCGATTGTGGTCCACGTGATTCACAGCGGGGAAGCTGTCGGGACGGGTCGAAATATTAGTCAGGCGCAAGTGCAGGCCCAAATTGAAACCCTCAACGAGGACTTTCGACGTCGGGTCAACACCAATGGCTTTAATAATGACTCGCGCGGGGCGGATATTGAAATTGAGTTTTGTTTGGCTCAATTTAACCCCCAAGGCCAACGCATGGCTGAGCCAGGTATTGACCGCGTAAACGGCAACCGTACCAACTGGGCGCGGAATGATATTGAAGGCTCGCTGAAGCCCACGACCTCATGGGACCCCAACAAGTACTATAATATTTGGGTGCTGGACTTTGCTGCTCAAGATGATAACCTTCTCGGTTATGCCCAGTTTCCGAGCAATTCCAACCTTTCAGGGATTCCTGGAAGTGGTGGCGCAGCCAGTACCGATGGGGTAGTGATTAACTATGCTAATTTTGGGAATGCCCAAAAAGGAAACTTCTCACTCCTACGTGCACCTTATAATTTAGGCCGTACCCTCACCCACGAAACTGGCCACTGGTTGGGTCTGCGTCATATCTGGGGCGATTCTAACTGCGGAGACGATTTTTGTGCCGATACTCCTTCGCAGGCATCCGAAAGCCGTGGCTGCCAAAAAGGTCGGATGAGTTGCGGAACTGCTAATATGGTGGAAAACTACATGGATTATTCAGATGACGCCTGTTTTAATATCTTTACCAGAGATCAAAAAGCGCGGATGCGGGCAGTGATGGAAATAAGCCCCCGACGGGCCAGTTTACTGACCTCCAACGTGTGTGGGCAGTTGGTCGTGGGAAGACCTACCCCAAATTTTGAAGCAGAAAACCGGGTCGTATTGTTGGGCGCCCAAGTAAAATTTACGGATTTGTCTACCAACTTCCCAACGGCTTGGCAGTGGGAGTTTGAAGGTGGAGACCCTGCGGTTGCCACCGAGCAAAATCCAACGGTAACTTACCGAACGGCGGGTAAGTTTAGAGTAACACTGACGGTTTCTAATGCATCGGGGGCTTCCGCTCCATTGACCAAAACGCAGTATATTGAAGTTGTCAATGCAGGGTTATGTGCTACCGTCACCAATTTTACGGGAACGGGTACGGTTATTCGACAATCGACAGGCACGGGATATGTATCGGGGCAAAACAGTCGACGAACGCAGGCCGTGGCCGAATTGTTTCCCAACACGCTTGGCTATACCAACTTGCGAGGAGCTTCGCTTAAATTTGGCGTGGCAAAAGCCGCCCGAGGAAATGAAACAGAAGCGGTTGTACGGGTGAAAGTATGGAATGCACGCGGTTTTCAGGGCGGCCCAGGATCTGAACTGACAACCAAGGAGGTACCGCTGCGACGGATTTTGGATGATGTTCGAAACAATCGTGCTACTACTGTTGTATTTGACCAAAACATTGATTTATCGCGTCAAAATAACCTGTCATTCTTGATTGGGATTGAATTGGATTACGTAGCGGGAGATACCGTTGCGCTCACCACAACCCTCAATGGCGAGTCGCTCAATGCAACCTCGTGGGAGCGAAATTCAAACGGAAACTGGGACCGCTACATTGTCCGGACGGGTCTGAATGTGGCGCACAACATCACTGCACAGGTGGGTATGAAAGCTTCGGTGCAAATTCAGGCTTCAGCGCAGTTTATTAATCCCGGCGAAGCCGTAACGCTGCAGGCTCGGGGCGCGTCGGTCATCAATTGGTCGCCCTCTGAGGGTCTCAGTGCTACCCTCGGGCCGCAAGTGATTGCCCGCCCAAGTCGTACGCTTACGTATCTGGTCAAAGGGACGGGCTCTGATGTGTGCTTGGATTCTGCCAGTGCCACTATTTACGTGCGCAATGTCCAGATTTTATCCAATGAGACATTGCCCGAAAAAGATTTTACCATTAGCCCCAACCCTACGGATGGAGTCGCCGAGGTCAGCTTTACCAATGGGTTGAGAGGAAAGGTTACGCTTCGACTGCGTAGTATCACGGGGCAGGAAGTTTGGCGGGGCGAATTTGAGAAAACCAGCGATTTATTCCGGCAGTCTATTAATTTTCGCATATACCCTGCAGGTTCTTACTTTATTGACCTGCAATTAGGTGACTTCGTTGACCGAAAACGACTTGTGAAGTATTAAACGAATAGCATTTAGAAGAATAGGCTATAACGAAAAGATATAACTTTCGGTTATGGCCTATTCTTTTTTTTATGATTCTTGATTAGGATTTTAGCTGAGCATCAACCAAATTTGCATAACAATAGTAATTCAATAAAATTTAGTCGTCTATAATTTAAAAACATACAGTGTAGACAAACTTAAAAACTATTGCAGCAAAGGCTCCAAAAAAGCCTTTTTAAGTTTAAAGATAAAAATATTAAGTCGATAGAATATAAGTACTATGTCAATCCCATTCTCACCAAACGTTAGCGAAGCCGCCCGTCGCGATATACTGGAGCTGGAAAGTAAAATTAGTGTATTTCGCAGTGGTGAAGTGCCCGAAGAGGCGTTTCGTAAGTTTCGCCTAGCCCGTGGAGTATACGGACAGCGTCAGCCAGGAGTGCAGATGATTCGCATCAAACTGCCTTATGGACGCATTACGGCCGACCAGCTGGTGCGCATTGCCGATTGCTCTGATAAATATGCCACTGGAAACCTACACGCCACTACGCGTCAGGATATTCAGCTTCACTTCGTGAAATTGGCAGATTCGCCCGCCCTTTGGGCCGAGTTGGAAGATGCAAATATTACGTTGCGCGAAGCTTGCGGCAATACCGTTCGTAACGTAACTGCCTCAGCAGGGGCTGGTGTTGATCCCGAAGAGCCTTTTGATGTTACGCCCCATGCGCATGCTATTTTTGAGTACTTCCTGCGCAATCCGATTTGTCAGGACATGGGCCGCAAGTTTAAAATTGCGTTATCATCTTCCGCGAGAGATTCAGCCTATGCATTTATGCACGATGTAGGCTTGATTCCAGTAGCAAAGATAGCCGAAGATGGCAGCCAAATCAACGGCTTTAAGGTGTTGGTGGGCGGAGGATTGGGCGCGCAACCGCTTTTGGCTAAGGTCGCCCATGAGTTTTTGGAAGAGCAATTTGTGATTCCATTCATTGAATCGGTGATTCGGGTATTTGATCGCTATGGTGAGCGCGTGCGTCGCCATAAAGCGCGGATGAAATTCTTGTTGGCTGATATTGGTTTGGAAGAGTTTTTGAAACGGGTAGAAGAGGAGCAAAAGGCCCTTAAAAATAAAGAGTATGCCATTGAGCCTTTGGCCTTTGCGACGAATGATTTATTGAAGGCAAGTGAAAGTAAGCTGACCCGCGAAGATTTGATTGCGGCCGAGCCCGACCAAAATGTACCTTATGTGCATTGGCTTAAAACCAACGTTTTTGAACAAAAACAAAAAGGCTGGTACGCGGTACAATTGCGGGTGTTGTTGGGTGATATGCACTCATCAACCGCGCGTAAATTGGCAGATATCGTACGTGAATATGCCGCCGATGACATCCGGGTAACGGTCAATCAAGGATATATTCTTCGTTTTGTAAAAGCCGAAGATTTGCCAGCTATTTATGCAAAACTCCTTGAGTTGGGCTTGGCAGAACCGGGCTTTGACACCACGGCCGACATTACCACCTGCCCGGGAACCGATACGTGTAATCTGGCCATTTCGAGCAGCTATGGTATCACTCGGGTGTTGGAGACGATGATGAAGGAAGAGTTTCCTGATATTATTTACAACAACGACATCAAAATCAAAATCAGCGGTTGTATGAATGGCTGTGGTCAACACAGTGCCTGCAACATTGGTTTTCACGGCAGCTCTATCAAAAATGGCAAACTCGTTTTGCCCGCGTTACAGGTTTTGTTGGGCGGAGGCTTCAACGGAGCGGGTGAAGGCATGATGGGGGATAAAGTCATCAAACTCCCTACGAAACGTGGCCCCGCGGCTTTACGGACTTTGTTGAACGATTATGAGGCCAACGCCTTTGAGGGAGAATATTACAACGATTATTTCTTGCGCCAGGGCAACAAATATTTTTATTCCATGCTCAAGCCGTTGGCTGATTTGACCACGGTGGTTAGCAGTGACTACATTGATTGGGACCACGAAGAGCCTTTTCAAACCGAAGTAGGGGTGGGAGAGTGCGCCAGTGTATTGATTGATTTGGTGGCTACGACAATTATTGAGGCCAACGACAAACTTAGCTGGGCCAACGAAAACCTCGAAAAGAAAATCTGGGCCGATGCCATTTATCACGCTTACAACGTATTTGTAACGGGGGCTAAAGCATTATTGGTGAGCAAAGGAGTGGCGACCAATACCCAGTACGGGATTGTGAAGGATTTTGACGAGCATTTCGGGGCTGATTTTAGTGATATTTCCGAAGGAGTGTCGTTTAAAGAGTTGGTGTTTAGCATCAATAAGAACGAACCTACACAGGAGTTTGCTGAAGGGTTTGTGGCCAAAGCAGCGCATTTTATTGGGAAAGTAAATCAAATTCGTCAGCAACAATTGGAGAGCGAGGGTGAGCCTGAGTTAGCGTTGGTGGAATTTGGAAAAGATAGTTAAGACTATGAAAGTTACGCTCATTGGTGCGGGCCCAGGTGACCCCGATTTAATAACCCTCAAAGGTATTAAAGCCCTACAATCTGCTGATGTTGTGCTGCATGATGCGCTGGCAACCACGGAATTGCTGGAGTATTGTAAGCCTGAATGTGTCATTGTCAATGTCGGAAAACGCTTTGCCCAGCATAGTTGCAATCAGGATGTAATCAACCATTTGATTGTAGAATATGCCCAGCAATACGGCCACGTAGTTCGCCTAAAAGGCGGCGACCCGTTTATTTTTGGTAGGGGTTATGAAGAATTGGAGTACGCGCAGCGCCACGGTATCCAAACGCAAGTGGTGCCTGGTATTTCGAGCAGTTATGCCGTTCCAGCGTTGGCGGGGATACCCTTGACCACGCGCGGCCTGAGCGATAGCTTTTGGGTGGTGACGGGTACCACCAAAGACCACAAACTTTCGAATGATTTGGCACTCGCGGCACAGTCTTCGGCCACAGTTGTGGTGTTGATGGGAATGCACAAGCTCTCGGAGATTGTTGAAACTTACGCCCAACTTGGCAAGCTTGAATTGCCAGTAGCCATTATCCAAAACGGTACGCGCCCAGATGAAAAAATTGTGACTGGTAAAGTAGGAAACATTCTACAGCTGGTACAGGCTGAAGGCATAGGTTCACCAGCCATTATAGTATTGGGAGCCGTAGCCCAACTCGCCGACAACGTAAAAAAGTTTACTCAACTAGTGAATTATTAACCCACCCTCCATTACGGGCCTTTTGCCTAAATGGTTTTTGAGCGTCATGCCTAAAAACCATTTTTTTTGTCCCTAAATTCTCCAGTCACCTGCCATTATCTTTGGTAGCATCACCTTTTTTAGAGCAGATGTATCATTTTTTATAAGAATTAATCAACTTATATTGTGAAGTTTTGTAGAACAATATATTTGATAGAAAAAATGGCTTTTTTGGATAAAAATAGGGTGATGAATTGCCGCATAATTTTTCTGGGTATTTGGGTAGGTTGTATATTTTGTAGTATTTTCACTTATGCCCAACCGTCTGGTTTTCAGGACCAACTGAAGGTGAAAGGTGGAATTAATGTAGGATTTGCGAATCTCATAGGAGTGACTTTTGATGCAGCTGGACAAATGTATGCCTGTGAGAGCAGCGGAAAAGTGTGGGCGTTGCGATTTGCAGCAAACGGCACATTGCAACAAAAATATTTGATGCTTGATATTTCGGCTGAAGTGCTCAATAACGGCGATTTAGGGTTGGTTTCACTGGCGCTGGATCCTGATTTTCTGACCAATGGTTACTTTTATATTATGTACGCGGTTAATCGCCAGTTTTTATTGAACGGCACAGATGGCGGCGACGGACCAGAGCAGACGGGGTCTATTGTTAGGGTGACCCGATACACCGCAGACCTGGGGGCAAGTCCAAGTTTTACAACGGTGAACCCCAATAGCCGATTGGTATTGATTGGAACAAGCCCTGCGGATGGAATACCGATAATCAGTATCAACCACGCTGGGGGCTCACTCGTTTTTGGCAGTGATGGTACGCTTTTGGTTTCAACGGGCGACGGGGCTTCGGCGGGTGTAGATGAAGGCAATCGAGGAAATTATCAATTGGCAATCAATGCGGGCGTTATCACCGCTGAGCATAATATCGGAGCTTACCGCTCCCAGCGCGATGATTCGCACAATGGAAAAGTTCTTCGTATCGACCCCGCGACCGGAAACGGAATTCCGTCCAATCCGCTGTATAATCCAGCTACTCCGCGAGCGGCAGCTTCTCGCCTTTGGGCCAAAGGACTAGGAAATCCATTTAAAATGAACTTAATTCCGGGTACAGGGAGTCATCATCCGGAGGATGCCAGCCCGGGAATATTGGTGATTGGAGATGTGGGAAACACTACCCGCGAAGAAATCAATACCGTGACGGAGCCGAACCAAAATTTTGGCTGGCCGCGCTATGAAGGCATTGATCGGGTAAATTACGATTATGATAATTTAACCTATGCCTCTCTACAAGTACGACTCCTGCGGGAGGAACAATCCAGTATTTGCTAATTTCGGGCCCCGCAACTTTGTCAGGAAATACGGTAACCTTGACTGGCGACGGTGGTACCGTCCGAATCAGGGCTGTTTATGGGGGAACCTATACACAAAATGGTGCCTTTGCCGAGCAAACGTTTGAGGTACTATGTACTACCCAATATACTCTTACAAACCCGATTACCAACGGGCAAAACACGGTTTATGAAGCTGTCCAAGTTGTAACAGCAACCAATAAAAGTCAGTCTGGTGCCAGTGCGGTGTATCGGGCAGGAGCGACGGTGAATTTGTAGGCAGGTTTTTCAGCAGAACCAGGAAGTGTATTTTTGGCCGAGACGCGGGCGGGTAATCCCGCTGGAAATGCTTCGGTAAGAGAGTAGAAATAAAGTAAGGGTAAAAGATTTTTAATTTTTATTTGACAACTGGTTTGTTTTGCCAGTTGTCAAACAAAAAACCAAGGCCAGCGCTTATTTTCGGATTTTCGTGATGGTTTTTCCGTCGGAGGTAATGGTATAGGTACGGTCACAGGTGTCGTCGCCGTAATCAACAACCGTTGTGGGTTTGTCAGGGCGTTCAATTTCAATAGTGCCCGATACGGGAA
>JAIXPV010000701.1 GCA_027486105.1 Runella sp.
CCACGATAATGGATACGCCAATGAACCCCAAAAGTCTAGTTTGGCCACAGCGCCGATGCCGTTATAGAGCAAAAAAGAAATGAAAACACCGAGTACAAACGCCACAATTTGGTTGTCGCTCAGCGAAGAAGTCCACAAACCCACCGCCACAAATACGGCACTCAAAAGGGCAAGGCCGATGTAAGAACCGAAAATTTGGGCCGAGTCTATGTTTCCTACGGGGTTGCCAAGTTGATAAATGCTGTAATAATAAAGCAACGTCGGGAGCAGGGTCAACAGGGCAAGTGCCCAGCTCGCCCAGAATTTGCCCAAGATTAACCCCCAAGTACTGAGGGGTTTGGTCAACAGCAGTTCGATGGTTCCGTTGCGTACTTCTTCGGCCAAAGCCCGCATGGTGATGGCAGGAATCAGAAACAACAATACGAAAGGGGTGAGGTTGAAAAAGGTTCCTAAATCAGCGTAGCCATAATTGAGAATGTTGGTATCGGGAAAAACCCACATCAACAAACCGACGGCGGTCAGAAAAACCGCCATGACAATGTAGGCCGTCAATGAACTGAAAAAGGAATTGATTTCTTTACGAAAAATAGCGAGCATAATCGTACTGGACACTGGAAGTTTGACAAAAAAACAGAAAACAGGTTACTATTCTAATTCAAAAGGCTTGTCCTTTTTCATAATGGCGGATACAATCAGAGAAATAATAAAGCCGATTAAAATAGCGCCAAAAATACTCAGCGCAAAAGTGATACCTGGGCTTGAAAACTTTTCGCTCATTGCCAATGCCTGTTCTACCTGTGCATCGTCCATGCCTCGATTTTCTAAATCTTCACGGACTTTATCAAGGATTTGTTGGCGTAAGGTATTGTCAATGAATTCATTGTAAATATAAGAATAGACCGCAGAAATAAAACCCCCAACCGCTGACATCAGTGTGCCGATGCCAAGACCTTGGCCATAGGTCATAAAACCGCCGTTTAGGGTTCGGTATTCCTTCATTCCCAGTACCATCGCCGCAATGGTAATGATGGCCCCGAGCCATGCCAGAGCGCTGTTGGCGGCTTGCCCAGACACGTACAGAATTGTGATAAAGACGATACTAGCAACCCCTGAAATAATGCCAAATTTGAGTGCGGTACGAGCGGTAGTTGTTTGTTGTTCCATAATGTTGTTGGTTAAGAAGTTGGATGATGGGCAAAAGTAAATAGTGCAAGATAACGAAAGAAAATTAATGGATAGGTGGTTGCAATACCAGCTAAGTGGTGCTTAAAAATGACCGCTTAGTGGGTTATTGACGAACCCATTGACGATTAAATTTTCCGCTTTAGTTCAAAACTTTGCCCTAAATACAACCGTCTTACTTGCGGGTCGGCGGCGAGTTCTTCGGGGGTGCCTTGTTTCAGGATTTTACCTTCGAATAATAAATACGCCCGGTCGGTGATAGACAGCGTTTCGGATACGTTGTGGTCGGTAATCAAAATGCCGATATTCCTGAATTTCAATTTGGCCACGATGGTTTGAATATCCTCTACCGCGATGGGGTCAACCCCCGCAAAAGGCTCATCCAGTAGAATAAATTTGGGGTCAACGGCCAAACAACGGGCAATTTCGGTGCGTCGGCGCTCACCGCCCGACAGCACCATCCCCTTGTTTTTACGTACGTGGTGCAGGTTAAATTCATCCAATAGCTCTTCGCATTTGGCTTTTTGTTCGGCTTTGGAGAGGCTGGTCATTTCCAGTACGGCAATGATGTTTTCTTCAACGGTCAGGGTCCTGAATACAGACGCCTCCTGCGCCAAGTACCCGATTCCGAGCCGAGCCCGTTTGTACATAGGAAGGTCGGTAATGTCTTTGTCGTCGATGTAAACGTGGCCACTGTTGGGTTTTACCAAGCCCGTGGCCATGTAAAATGAGGTGGTTTTGCCAGCGCCATTGGGCCCCAATAAACCCACAATTTCTCCCTGCCCTACTTGATAGCTCACGTTGTCGTTGACGAGGCGCGAGCCGTATTTTTTTATTAAATTTTCGGTTCTAAGAATCATAAGCTATACTATACTACTGTTTTGTCGTCACCGATGTGCAGGCCGTGGCTTCACAGAGAAGCTATTTTAAATTGCCTAGAACATAGCGACAGACGCGTAGAACGAGTGTTATTACTCAAATCGGATGTCTTTCAGATACAACTGTAACGTCGTTTTATCTCGAAACGTATTTTCTTCGATGGTATAGGCGATGGAAAAAGGCTTCCCAGTGATGAGTTTGGGATACATATCAGCCAAGCCAAACCCAATGGCGGTAAATTTCACAGCTCCCTGTGGAGAAGGTTGGAATACCTCTATTTTGAGGTGTTTCTCCTTCATAATGGTTGGCGTGCCGCTCAAGCGTACATCGTGGCTCGCAAATACGGGCGTCATGTTTTCGGGGCCGAAGGGGGCCATTTGTTTGAGAATATTGTAAAATTTGGCGTTGATGGCGTTCAATTCCAAATCCATGTCGATATCAACGAGCGGAGTAAGTTGTTCGGGAGAAATCCGATTTTTCACTATTTCGTCAAACCGCATCCGGAAGGCGGGTACGTTGTCGACTGCTAAGGAAAGACCCGCCGCAAAGGTATGACCGCCAAACTGTTCTAATAAATCGGCGCAGGCCTCAATGGCTTCGTAGACATCAAACCCCGGCACCGAGCGCGCCGAGCCGGCGGCTTTGCCGTGTGAATTGGTGAGGATGATGGTAGGGCGGTGAAAATGCTCAATACATCGGCTCGCCACAATGCCCACCACGCCCTTGTGCCAATCTTCTTTGTACAAAACCGTGCTGTTGGCGCCCACCATCCAAGCGTCCTCGCGAATCATGTTGAGGGCTTCGTCGGTAATGCTCGTGTCAAACGTGCGGCGGTCGCTGTTGTGTTTATTGATTTCCTGCGCAAAAGCCTCGGCCTCGTCTTTGTCGTTGCAAAGCAATAGCCGGACCGCTTCTTTGGCGTGGGCAATTCGGCCAGCGGCATTGATGCGGGGCGCAAGACCAAAGACTACGTTGGTTATGTCGAGGTCGTTTTTAAAGCCTGCAATCTCAATCAGCGCATTGAGGCCAATGCGTTTGCGTTCATTGAGTTTTTTGAGGCCATAAGCGGCCAAAACGCGATTTTCTCCCGTGATGTGTACGATATCGGCGGCAATACTTACCACCAACAAATCGAGCTGCTCCATAAGCTCTTCCTCGTCGGCAAACCCCTGCTGGCAGAGTGCCTGCAAAAGCTTGAAGCCTACGCCACAACCCGTCAATTCTTTGTAAGGGTATGCACAATCTTCCTGTTTGGGGTCGAGAATGGCTACCGCAGGCGGCAGATTAGTGTCTGGGCGGTGGTGGTCGCAGATGATAAAATCGATACCTCGACTTTTGGCATCGGCTACTTTATCGGCCGATTTGATGCCGCAGTCGAGCGTAACAATGAGCGAAAAACCATTGGCTTCGGCATAGTCAATTCCCTGCGTCGAAACGCCATAGCCCTCAATATATCGGTCGGGAATATAGTATTCAATGGAAGGATAGTATTTTTTGAGAAACCCATAAAACACCGCCACCGACGTAGCACCATCAACGTCATAATCCCCATAGATGATGATTTTTTCCTGATTTTCAAACGCCCGTAGCAGCCTTGACACGGCCTTATCCATGTCTTTCATCAGAAATGGATCATGGAGATGTTCGATGGATGGACGAAAAAAAGCTTTAGCGGCCTCAAACGTGGTGATGCCTCTTTGCACCAGCAAACGCCCCAAAAATGGGTTTACGTTGATTGAAGCGGCGAGGGTATCGGCTTGGGCTTGTTGATTAGGCGTTAGGGTTTGTCGGTATGTCCAGCGTTTGGTATTCATAGTCTGCAAATTAACGAAAATCATTGAAAGCTTTTAAATTTAATGGCTTAACGTTTACATCTATTCTTTGGTAATTTCAGTGGAAATGCACTGTTTGTGAATTGTTTACAATTGGGTTTTGATAGCAAATACAAAACTCCGTTAGTGCTGTTTTTTGTTTTTTTAACAACGACTTGTCCAAACAACAAAGGATTTTTACATTTGCTTTGCTATGAATCCTGATCTCAAAAAATCCCTTGCTCGTTTGGCCTACCTTCGTAGTGCCTGCTCCTTTGTTCCCTAATTTTCTGATTTGTTCCGCCCCACCGACAGGGCTGCTCATTTGTATTTCATGGATTCCCTGCGGGCAACAAACACCTTTTCGTTGTTTTCAACGTCATTATTCCATTTCATCCAAAAATCAACAAATTATGCAAAATGTATTAATCATTGGCTTGGGTAAAGTAGGCTCATTGGTGGCTACCTTGCTCAACAAACAATTTAGCGTAAAAGGTTTGGACAAACGCCGACCAAAAAAATCTCTTCCTTTTGAAATCATCGAAGGGGATGTAACCAACGAAGCTTTTATCGAAACTACGCTGGCTGATTTCGACGCGGTGGTGTCGTGCATGCCATATAATCTCAACTTGCCCATTGCCAATGCAGCTTATAAACTGGGGATACATTACTTTGATTTGACAGAAGATGTTCCAACTACGGCTGCCATTCGTCAAATGGCCGAAACACACCGTGGAGTGATGGCCCCTCAGTGCGGATTAGCGCCTGGACTTATCGGAATTGTGGGCGCCGATTTAGCCAAACGATTCGATAAACTTCGTGACATTGAACTCCGCGTGGGGGCGCTGCCCTGTTATCCCAACGGGCTGTTGGGGTATTCTTTTACGTGGTCGCCAGCGGGGGTTATCAATGAATACATCAACGACGCCGAAGTAATTCACAACGGCGAACGAAAAATGGTGTCGTCGTTGGACGGTATCGAAGTAATCAACATAGAAGGGCAAGAATTTGAGGCATTTAGTACTTCAGGGGGGCTGGGTACCATGTGCGAAACCTATCTCGGAAAAGTCGATACCTTAAATTACAAGACCATTCGCTACCCTGGACACGCCAAACTGATGCGATTTTTGTTGTATGAATTAATTTTGAAAAACAATCGAAAGCAAATTGAAGAAATATTGACTTCGGCCAAACCACCTGTAAAAGAAGATGTTGTGTATGTGTATGCCGTGGTAGAAGGTTGGCAAACGGACGGACTGGCCCGGGAAGAATTCTACCGCGCGTTTCACCCGCGTCTCATCGATGGCCAATCTTGGAGGGCTATTTCTTGGACTACCGCGGCTTCTATAGCGGCAGTGGTAGAATTGGTGGCAGCTGGAACATTGCCCCAGCAAGGATTTATCAAACAAGAAGAAATACCCTTTGAAGCGTTTTTGGCCACGGAAAATGGGGCTTTTTTTAGAGACAATAATTAAACGTAGGGACAGGCCTAGCGTCTGCCCTCATTTGGGCCTGTTGGGCAGACCTAGGGCCTGCTCCTACGATAATTTGAAAATATTTTTCATCATCATCCATTTTTCGCCTTCCTTGGCCATGGGAAGGGCCTGCTGGTAGTGCCACATCAGGTTTTCCCATTCTTGTACTTTTGGGTTGGCGGCGTCGGCAGCGGCTTTTTCTTCAAACGAAAAATCGTCGGTGGTTTCCATAATCATAAAGAGCCGGTTGCCAATTCGATAAATTTCCATTTGGGTAATGCCCGCGCTTGTGATACTTTCTGCGATTTCGGGGCGGATTTTTTCGTGGTATTTTTCGTATTCGGCAATGAGGGTGGGGTCGTCTTTGAGATCGAGAGCGAGGCAGTAACGCGGCATACGTAAATCAATCAGTTAAAAAGATGGTTTTGGATTAAAAAAGCGGAATAATTGCCTCTTTTACCCAATTTTCGGAGTTATATTGAAGAGGAGAATAACAAAAAAGAGGGTGGCCTTGCAACCATCCTCTTTTGTACTAAGCTAGAAAATACAATTATTTTCCAAAAAGGCCACCCAGTAGGCCGCCTAACCCACCACCTGAATTGTTGTTGCCTCCGCCGCCCAAAAAGCTGCTTCCGATGCGCATTACGTCATTCATGTCCAATTTGCCATCGGACAAAGCATACCCAATTTGATTAAAATCAAATCCTCCTTGCTGTTGCGCCTGCTGTGCTTGTTGGCCTCCTAAAAGTGAACCCATGATACCGCCAAAATCCATGCTGTTATCGTTGGGATTGCTTGTTTTAGAAATCATTGAAGTAAGTACCCCTGGTAAAACTTGAGCAATAATGTTGGCTGCCGCGCTGTTGGAGAGCCCGAATTTTTCCATTAAACTTCCAATGGCGTTTTGGGCAATACCCGAAACAATCGGATTGTTCATTAAATTATTGCCGGTACCGCTGTTGCCCGAGAGTAGGCCCATCAAACCACTGATGTTACCCGATTGTGCTTGGTTTTGTAACCCTCCCGTTACCGCACTCAATATCGCTTGCATCGCATCGGTATTGTGTTCGTTGGGGATTGCAGGGTTTTTAACAATGGCATCTTGTGATTGATCTTGGATAAGACCCATTAATTGCTCTAGCATTGTCTTGAAAAGTTTTTAAGTTTGACTCAAATTTAGAGATAATTTTAAAATGGAAAACAATCAATCAGATAATCTTCAAGACCCTGTCTCAATTGAATCCGGCATTAAGACGGAATTCATTTCAGAAGTCACCAATTTGCTAAAAGATTTATTTTATCCCAGCGAATCGGACGAGCCTATTGAATGGTTTAAATTTAACGCAAATGTAAAGGATGGGTTGACAGTTAGCGACTTGGAGTTTTTTTTAGGCTATCCTCCCTCTGTGAAAGCCGAAGAAATTTCGACCGACCTTTTTTGGGAGCCACTCATTGCGATAGAAGAATGGTACGGCGACACAGAGCGTGCTCAGGTGGAAAATTTTAAATCGGTGAAGCAATTACTAGAAGCAAACCTGAGTGGTCTGAAGGCATTTCGCGTAGGCCAAATCGAAATTGATTTGTATTTGGTGGGTCAGCTTAATGAAAAAGAATGGGGAGGACTAAAAACCTTGCTCGTTGAAACCTAAATTTTTTTGCAATGACTAAATTATTTCCGGATGCCACCTTGACCGAAATCGAGGAGGCAATGCAGCGGGCGTATGCTGCATTCTTGATATATCGTCGCACAACGGCCCCGCAAAAAGCGAGCTTTATCCGCGCCGTTGCCGACGAAATTGAAGCCTTGGGCGAACCGCTGATTGAAGTCGCCATGCGCGAAACCCACCTCCCAGTTGCCCGACTGACGGGTGAGCGTGGGCGCACCTGCTTCCAACTCCGCAACATTGCCGATGTGGTGGCCGAAGGTTCATGGGTTGAAGCTACGATTGATACTGCCCTTCCTGAACGCTTGCCATTGCCTAAGCCTGATATTCGGAATATGCTGGTTCCTATTGGGCCTGTGGTGGTATTTGGAGCAAGCAACTTTCCGTTTGCCTATTCTACGGCGGGAGTAGACCCTGCCGCCGCATGGGGTGCAGGGTGCTCAGTGGTGGTAAAAGCCCACCCCGCTCATCCCGAAACCTCCGAAATGGTGGCGGCAGCCATCAAAAACGCCATTGTTAAAACAGGAATGCCCGAAGGGCTTTTTGAGCACATTCACGGTGCCAATTTTGAAATTGGTAAGGCGTTGGTTTTACACCCCAAAACAGCGGCAGTGGGCTTTACAGGTTCTTTTGCGGGAGGTAAAGCCCTGTTTGACTTGGCTGCGCAACGACCCGTGCCCATTCCCGTTTTTGCCGAAATGGGAAGCACCAATCCCGTTTTTTTATTGCCTGATATCCTTGAAAAAGAAGCTGAAAAGTACGCAAAAATGTACGCAGGCTCCATCACGGGGGGAATGGGACAATTCTGTACCAAGCCTGGGCTTCTCATCGGGATTGAAAGTCAGGGGCTAGATACATTTATCAGCGCATTGGCGGCGGAGATTCGCGCCGTTCAGCCTGCTCCGATGCTTCATTCGGGCATTGCCAAGGCATTTAGAACAAAGAGAGCAGATGTTTTGGGGCAGGAGACGGTCGTTGTGGAGGCTGAAACATCGCAGCCCTACGGGGAACAGGAAGGGATTCCAAGCGTGGCGTCGGTGACGGCGGCGCAGTTTGTGACCAATCCTGCGCTTCACCAGGAAGTGTTCGGCCCTTTTTCGTTGGTCATCAAATGCCAAGACACTGCCGAAATGCAGGAAGTGATTGGTCATTTGGAAGGGCAGTTGACGTGTACGGTTCTTGGCACCGAAAAGGATTTAGCGCAAGCCGCTGATTTATTGTTTTCCGTCAGTCTCATTTGCGGGCGACTTATTTTAAACGGCGTTCCTACTGGGGTAGAAGTGGGGGCGGCTATGCAGCACGGTGGGCCTTTTCCAGCGAGTACCGATGGGCGTTTTGGCTCCGTTGGCCCGCACGCCATGAAGCGATTTGTACGGCCGTTGGCCTTCCAAAACTTCCCAATGCCCTTATTGCCCGATGAACTCAAAGACGGAAACCCCTTGGGGATTTGGCGCATGGTCAATGGCAATTGGGAGAAATAATCTATTGTTTTTCAAAGATATATTCTCCCGTTCCGTAGGGATTCAAAACGAGCCTTTTGGAAGTAATTGAGACCAATGCAATCAATCGTCCGTTGCTCGAAGACATACAGACGGCCCTGATTCTGACGTTTTTATCTTCGATTTCGTAGCTACCACCGCCACAACCCAAAAAGGCATATTCAATGGGTTTGGTGTTTTGAAAATATTCGTTGAACTGTTTATCGTTGGTGAAAGTAACAAAAACACCTTTATCGTTCGGAACAGTTATCTGTGTGCAGTTTGTACTGCTGGTGGGTTTGCAATAGGAAACTAATTTCCACGTTCCGACGAGCTCATTGTCAGGGTTTTTGTGGCAGGAAAGGCAAGCCGTAATTAAGAGAAATAGAAGGATTTTTTTCATCGTAACTCAATTAAAAGCGGTTTTTTAAGGTTCTGTATAAGACGTAATTGCCCCTTTTAAGGTTGTAATGATTGTAAAAAATTGTAAAAATAGGAACAGGATTGAAATAATTTTTGTAATTCCTGCATACCATTACTTACCTTAAAGAAGTTAGTCTAATGCTAGGCTACGAAAAAAGAAGCTTTAAGCATGTTTATTTAACCAATTGTTTATTACATCATGAAAACATCTTTCATTTGCGTATTTACGCTGTTTGTTACGGTCAATGCCCTAGCGCAGGAGGAAGCCAAGAAAAAAGGTTTGGGCGGGTTTCTGGAAAAAGCAGGTCAGGTGATTAATTCGCCGTCGGTAGGGGATTTAAGCAACGACGAAATTGTGCAGGGACTAAAAGAAGCCTTGAAAGTTGGTATTTCTAATGGCTCGGCGCAAGCCTCGGCCGTAGACGGATACTTTAAAAATAGCCTCATTAAAATTGCGTTTCCGCCCGATATTCAGCGCGTAGAAGCGCGGTTGCGCCAGCTGGGCCTTGGCAATGAAGTTGACCGTTTTGTGTTGTCGCTCAACCGGGCAGCCGAAGATGCCGCCAAAAAATCCAAACCTGTATTTGTGAAGGCCATTACGTCAATGACCATTCAGGATGCCGTGGGTATTTTACGGGGAGATTCTACCGCCGCCACTCAATACCTGCGTCGTACCACAAATGAAGAGTTGTATAAGCAATTTTTTCCCGTGGTAGACAGCACGTTACAACTCAACAAAGCTACCAAATACTACGCAGACCTAATCAATACCTACAACAAGCTCCCGTTGGTCCAAAAAGTAAATCCAGATTTGAAGCAATACGCTACCCAAAAAGCAATTGATGGATTGTTTGTGTTGGTGGCGCAAGAAGAGCGCAAGATTCGGAAAGACCCCGTGGCGCGGGTGAATGATTTGTTAAAAAAAGTCTTTGGACAAAAATAATTTTAAATCGCTTTGAAGTAGTCTCGGTTTGAAAAATCAGTGGTCTCGGTTTCTCAAAACCGAGACTTTTTTGTAAATCCCAAGGAGCCCTCAAAAACATCAGTGTACCGATACCAATTCGAGGCTCCGCATGACTACTTCGCCCATGCTACGGCATTTCAAAAAACTCGTATTTCGGTAGTGTTGAGCGAGTTCACGCTTCAATTGTTCCAAGTTTTGGGTCGATGAAATCGTATCGGCCATCATCACATTCATCAAATCCTGAATCCGCGTTCGTTCTACCCGAATTCGCCCCGAAATCAATGAGCGTTCTTCCTTTTGGTATTGTTCTACACTCTCCGAAGTCAGGTATTTCATGCCTATTTCAATAATCGCGTTGTTTTGCTTGAAATATTGGGGCAAATAAACGGCCTTTTTCCCTTCGTAGGATTGTTGGTCAAAATCAATGGAGCGGATGCGGTAATAAATCTCTTCAAAGTCGGGGGTAATATCGACCACAAAATTGCTAGAGTGCATATCGCCGAGCAGACGTACAAAACAGCGCTCGTTAAATTTTACGAATTCTTTGCAAAAACGAACCGTGTTGAGGTTGGGTTCATATAGGTAATTTTTGATGAACATATCTCCTGGTATTCCGGCAATGTGCTCTTCAATCAACGTCTCGTCGCTGGTCAGGTAGCTGATGCGGTTGGGCGATAGAATGTGCTCTAATTCAAGGCCATAGATGCGCGATGAATCGGCGTTTTTAACGTAAAAGTAATCAAAGTTATCATTGACTTTATTACGATTCGAATCCGAAAAGGTTTCGAGTTGCCGTAAGAGCACACATCCACTCGGTCTACATACAGGTGTTTCATGACCGACAAGTCGCCGTCGGCTTTGAGGTCGGCGTAGATGGTTTTGAGGGCGTAATAGATTTCGTCAATTTCGCTATGGGCATAAAAGACCGTCTCCCAAAGGGTGTCATTTCCGCGCTTGTCATACAACGGAATGGCGTTGTCGTATCGCAATAAGTAACGATAATCAATTGGCAAAGCCACTTCGCGGTTATAACTCTCCAAATACTTGCGTAAATCTGCGTTGATTCGGAAAGGAATCTTTTTTTTGGAGATGAAGGCCATAATCAGTACTATCCTTATTACGTTCGCGACAGTGTAAACGGTCGTTGGGCATCCAATTTAAGGAAAATAAACAGCAAAATTGTAAAGGCCCACATCGAAGACCCGCCGTAGCTGAAGAATGGCAGAGGAATCCCGATGACGACCATCAAACCGATGGTCATTCCGATATTAACCAAAAAGTGAAAAAACAGAATTCCTGCCACACAATACCCGTACGCCCGGGCAAAACGCGTTCGTTGGCGTTCGGCCAGAAAAATCAGCCGGCACATCAGCCCCAGAATGAGCAACACCACGGCGGCACTGCCTACGAAGCCGTGCTCTTCGCCGATGGTACAGAAGATAAAATCGGTGTGCTGCTCGGGTACGAAGTTGAACTTGGTTTGGGTGCCGTCAAGAAAGCCTTTTCCCCACAAACGACCAGAACCAATGGCTATTTTTGACTGTATTACGTTCCATCCTTTGCCCATGGGGTCGGCTTTGGGGTCTATCAATACCTCAATGCGCTTGCGGTGATGGGGTTGAAGTACATTTTTGATGAGAAAATCGACGCTAGCCGAAAATAGCATCATTGCCCCGAAAATCACGGATAAGTTGATGATTGTTTTGCGATTTCGGTCGTATCGAGGGAGAACAAAACGAAAAATAATAACCGCCAATACCACCAACCCCAACGAAATATATAAAGGGGAAAAAAATAGAGATAGTATAAACAACGTAATGGCAATCAGTAAGATAGAGGGGTAAATGCCAGGGATTCCTTCCCGGTACAAGACCACCATAAAAGAGGCAAACACCAACGCACAGCCCGTTTCTTTAGAAAGAATGATAAGTAGCATGGGCAGAATTATGATGCCAGCGGTCAAGAGCAAATCCCGAAATTTAGTGAGGTTGACACTGGGCTGCGTAATAAACTTGCTAATCATCAACGCGGTGCCTAATTTGGCAAATTCAGCTGGTTGAAGCGAAAAAGAACCAATTTTAATCCAAGATTTAGAGCCGTTTATATCACTTCCAATGACGAGAACCGCCAGCAGCAAAAAGATACATATCCCATAAATAATGGGGGCAAAAGCTTCCCAAAATTTATGATCAATCACTAGAATAGCAATGATAAGAAATCCCGCCGAGCCAATAAACATCAACTGTCGACCAGCATTGTTGGAAAGGTCAAATAATTTGGTCTGCTCTTCTGGGTTGTACACCGCAGCGTAGACATTGAAAAGGCCCATCGTGACGCACGCGGCATAAATCAATACGGTCAGCCAATCTATATTTTGGGTAATGTGTTCGTTACGGGCCATTTTCTTAGGGTAATACTTTGCTAGTTCTTAATTGTGCTTTGGGATTTCCGTTGCCGAATAGGTAGGCGGTTGTCCAAAGCTTTCTATTAAGAATCAAGGAGCTTCCGTTAATTTATTGAATGCCGCCTTGTCGCGGTTTACGATAGTTGCTTCCGGCTTAGTTGGCGCGGGCTTTTGCTCTTTAGGCTTCGGAAGTTGAGACTTGGGGATAATCACATTTTGTAGGAAGTTTTTATTCATCCATTCCTGTTCGTAGGCTTTACGGTCTACGTGTCGTTTGATGTATTTCTCAATCACCAACGAAGCCACTGGTGCGGCGGCAAAACCACCGAAGCCTGCATTTTCTACGAATACCGCTATGGCGATTTTGGGGTTATATTTGGGCGCAAATGCAATGAAAATAGAGTGGTCTTTGCCTTTTTTGTTTTGAGATGTTCCCGTTTTTCCGCACATAACGATGTCGGGAATAATTGCACCCCGAGAAACGGTCCCTCTTACAACGGCCATTTCCATTCCATCTACTACAGGCTCAAAATACCGGCGGTCAACGCCCGTTTCGTGCCGCTGCTTAAACTCAGGAAGAGGGTTGTCGTTTTTGCCGATTCCTTTTACCAAGTGAGGCGCAATGTACCAGCCGCGATTGGCGATGGTGGCGGCCAAATTGGCTAGTTTGAGTGGGGTAATCAACAAATCCCCTTCACCTATACTCATCGAATATATTTGGCCAAAACGCCAACTTTTTTTGCCAAGCCTTTTATCATAATATTCAACATCTGGTAGAATTCCTTTGGCTTCACTTGGTAAGTCAATTCCTAATTTTTGGCCAAATCCAAATTTTTGGGTGTAATCATGCCATTTCCGCAGCCCCATAGCGGAGGCTTTGAAAGTGTTTTTTTCAGTATTGGCGTAAATCATTCTTCTGAATACGTGATAAAAATAAGGGTTACACGACCACTGAATGGCACTGTGTACTCCTGATAGCCCGCCGTGACCGTGGCACTTCATGGGTGCTCCTGCGTGGGAGAATATACTGCCCGGAGAAATGGCCCCTTCTTGCATGGCTACCAACGCCTGTACCGTTTTGAAGGTAGAACCTGGGCGGTAGCTGCCCATTACGGCGCGGTTGAGCAGCGGACGGTAGGGGTTGAGGGCCAGCTTGGCGTAGTTTTTAGAAAAATCGCGCGTGGCAAATAGCGCGGGGTCGTAGCTGGGAGCCGAAGTGATAGCCAACACCTCTCCGCTGGAAGGTTCAATCGCTACTACGGCACCCGCTTTTCCCTGCATCAGGCTATCCACGTATTGCTGGATTTCGAGGTCGATACTGGTGTATAAATTCTGCCCAGCTTGCGCGATGGTGTCCAATTCGCCGCCTTTCCACGGCCCTTTGGCAACTCCATTGACATCTTGCATCACGTATCTTACTCCTCGCTGCCCCCGCAAGTATTCTTCATAGAATTTTTCCAAGCCACTCTGACCCATCAAATCTCCCTGCCGATAATACGGATACTCCTGAGTGTCCAACTGCTTTTGGGAGACTTCACTTACGTAGCCCAACGCATGGGCGAGGGTAGGGGCAGAGTAAGTTCTGACCGAGCTTTTGACGTACTCAAAGCCTGGATAATCAACCAGTACATCCTGAATATGCGCAAAATCTTCTTTGGATAATTGCCGCAGAAAAAGTGAGGGTTTTTTGCGCGAATACACCTTGGCCGCTTTCATTAGGCTGTCAAATTCAGCCCGTGTGATACTAAGAGCGTTGCACAGCGCAAGGGTGTCTGCTACTTTGAGTTTGTTAGGGGTTACATGTAGGTCGTAAACTAACGTGTTATAAACAATCAGGTTGCCATAACGGTCATAGACCTGCCCCCGCATCGGTACATCGGGAATGGCCCGGATGGAGTTACTGGCGGTTTCATAGGTATTATCAAGTACTTGAAGGTATAGCAGGCGTATCAGATAAATAATTCCTACCAACACAAACAATCCATACACGAAAAACTTTCTATTCTCTGACATTTACTTTAGCTGATGATTGATGGTAATGTGTACTTTTTTTAGACCTCCCTTCAACGATACTTGTTGATGAATTACTAATACAAAGTTCGCGGGTTTTAATCAATTTTCAAGCATAAAGTGACGTAATTCAATAAAAAAAGGAGGAACCTGTCCTCCTTCTTTCAGAAGTATATTTTGGGGAACAGATTTACCACCCCGCGCCTTTGATTTTGGTCTTAATTCGGCATAAGTACATGTCGGCGGTGATGTACAGCGTTGAGCCGTCGTCGCCCCAGCCACAGTTGGCCGTTGCTTCACCAGTGTCAATTCGACCAAGTAGTTTTCCGGCTGGAGAAAAGATTAAAACGCCGCCTGGCCCAGTGCTCCACACATTGCCTTGGGCATCTACTTTCAGGCCGTCGGGTAAGCCGGGCAATCCCTGTTTGACCATCGGTGTGGTATCATAAAATACCTTACCTGTGCCAATAGAACCGTCGGTTAGTACTGGAAATGCCATGATAACCGCTTTGTCGGGGTCTGATTGCGCTACAAACAGAATTTTTTCGTCGGGCGAAAACGCCAGCCCGTTTGGCCGCGTCATGTCTTTGGTTAGCAGCGAGACTTTGCCGTCGGTACCCGCTCTGTATACCCCAAACCAGTCAATTTCACGGGTGGGGTCTTGGTGCTTTTTAGGTAAACCATAGGGAGGGTCGGTAAAATAATAAGCCCCACTCGAATGTTGTACTACATCGTTGGGACTATTGAAGCGTTTACCCTGATAATTGTCGGCTATGGTACGTTTACCGACGCCCGTGAGCGGCATGACCGAAATTCGCCTGTCGCCGTGTTCGGCCAAGACCAAATGGCCTTGTTGATTGAGTGTGAGTCCGTTACTACCAGGTTCATCACCATAGGTGCCTACCCCCGTAAAACCCGAAGGTTTTAGAAAAGGGGTCAATCCTTCTTTGGCATTCCATTTAAAGACCGTATTCTGAGGTACATCCGAAAACAGTAGATAGTTGCCATTCTTGATCCATATTGGGCCTTCAGCCCATACAAATCCTGATGCTAAGACCTCGATTGTAGCGTCGGAGGCAATCAGGGCATCCAACTGCGGGTCTATCCGCACGACTTTGCCAAGTGTAGGAAAGGAAGATTGGGCAAACAAAGCAGATTGGCAAACAAGCCACGTACAGGTCAGGAGCGCCGTGAATTTCATAATTAGAGGTTTAGCGGTAAGTCAACTATTTCTCAAAGTTCATTTTTAGCTTTGTATAATGTTCTCCCTTGCTGAAACTTTTTGGACAAAAACAACACACCCGCCAACGCCTCTTGGGTTGACGGGTGTGTTGTTAAAATAGATAAGCTAAATTACGCTACTAAATGGTTGCTTTCAGCAAGACCGCTTTTACTTTGGTGTAATATAAAGTGGTAATTCCCTCAAATCCAGAATCAGTACCTACCAGAAGCCACAATTCGCCCTTTTCATTGGTTTTGGCCGAAAAAGCTTTTGATTGGTTGGTCCGTTTGATGATTTGATACTTATAAGTTTCTCCATCAATACCGACGGTCCCTAGCACAATGGCGTTTTTGCCGCCGTTGCTTTGATTGCCTTTGTCCCAGTTTAGGGTCCAGTGTTGGGCATTGGTACTGTCTTTTACTTTTTGGGGTTCAATTCCCGACGCCCCCGCTTTTAGGTAGACTGCACCACCAGGAGAACCGCCTACACCTACGCCCTTTTCGGGGTATTTCGAGGCTAGTTCCACTTCAAAAGTGATGTTATACGTTTGGTTGGGAGCCAAGCCGGTCAACTTTCGTTTTAGATACATAAACGCATCGTCGCTGCGGTTGTGGCTCGTGAGCATAAATCCCTTTTTGAGGGAGTCGGTAGGCAAAGCCGTAATCTTTGAACTGAACTCCATGATGGAGTCTTGTTGGGTGCTGAAGTCGGTGAGGCCCGCTTCCCAGTTTTCGTTACCTTTGTTAAAATCGCTGGTGTGAATAAAATTAGGTCCTACATCGTTGTCGGTTGTGTCGCAGCTTGCCATTCCCAGCGTCAGTACGGCCCCAATTCCCCAAATCGCTTTTCTACCCGTTGATTTTGAGTGGCTTACCACTTGTTGCCACATTCCTGTGACCAACCCTTTTACTTGCATTGATTTCATTACTGTTTACTTTTTTTAGATGAATAATGGTGAATTCAAGGACGCGAATTCATCAAAATGACGCGGTGTGTGGAGGTAAGGTTGGAAAACGGGTTGAAAAAAAATGGTTACGAGGCGCGTGTATTTTCGTGTTATGCGGCTGAGCGCTTGCGTAGTTGACTGAATTACAGCGTAGATAAGAAGCTGAGATTTTACTTAAAAAAAAGCAAATAAGTGCGCTGAAATAACGGGGCAAAGTGCAGTCCAGTCCTGAGAACAATCATAAAATGCGTGTTGAAAATAAAGCTACCTTTGCATTTAAAATCATAAATATTAAGGCAAAAACATGGAAGTCAAAGACAGTAACGGAAATTTATTGAATGAAGGAGATTCGGTTTCAGTGATCAAAGATTTAAAAGTAAAAGGCTCTTCTAGTGTCATTAAAA
>JAIXPV010000521.1 GCA_027486105.1 Runella sp.
CAATCGAGAACTGGTCCGCTTTTGCATATATTGCATCTCTCGTAGTTTGACTAGGCGTCATGGTTTTGCCAATAGCTGCAATTTTGTATAATACATTTGTCTTAGGTTCTGTTACCTTAATGATGTGGAATCCAAAATCAGTTTCTACTACCCGTCCAATTAAACCAGTTCCGCTCATTGAGAACACGGCATCACTAAATGGTTTTACCATTGCTCCCTGACGGAAATAGCCAAGGTCCCCTCCGCGCTGTGCTGAGCTTTGGTCAGCGCTATTTGCCGCAGCCAATTGCTCAAAATTAGCTCCACCTTGCAATTGCTTCAACAAAGCCGTGGCTTTGGTACGTGCCTCAGCTTTTGCTGAGTCGCTCGTGCCTTGGGTACGAATCAAAATGTGGCTTGCTTTTACGGTGTAGGCAGTATCCAATTTTGTACCGCCGTACTTATAGATAAAGTAAGTATTTCCTTCACGGTAAGGGCCATTAACACTTCCTGGAATAAAACTTTTAACGGCACCTTTAAGTTGGTCGGTCATTTCAGAAAGCGACCAATATAATTTTGTAGGTACGTCGGAGTTGATACGAGCGTAAGTAGAGTCATTGGGGGCAGTAGCTAAGCCACGAGCCAATTCCTTAATTTTATTGTATAACTCCGTACTATCGTCTTTGGTCGGGACAATCGGAAACGATACGTATTGAATGGTACGTGAATCGAAACCTTTGTATTCGTCCTTGTGCTTGGCAAGATAATCTTCCAATTGCGCATCGGTCACTTTCACGGTGGTGTCAGTTACCGAATAGAACGGTACAAACAAATATTTCAACGTCGCTTTGGTCGTTTGGGCTTGGTATTCTTTTTCAGCTTCGGCGCGTGTTACATAAGTTCCTACACGGAAGAGGTTTTCGTATTTTTGACGAACACGGTCTTGGGCCAAGCTTTTTTCAAAATTTTGCCACGCAAGTTGTTGTTCAGGAGGCAAATTTTTAAGGTTTTTCAAATAACTAATAACTGATGTTTTGTCAAAAACACCCGTCTGGGGATTAGTGAATGATTGTTGAATAGCTGGGCTTACGTTGTTTCCCTGAACCATATCAACCAGTTCATCATTGCTTACTTTTAATCCTAGTTCATCGTACTCTTTTTTGTACGCAAAATCAACAATGTATTGATTCCATACCTGTTCCCGCAGTGATTGTTGTTCTGCTTCTGAAGCTGCGCGACCGCTCTGCGCTTCAAAAGCCTGACGGGCTTGGTCTAATTTGAGTTGAAAATCTTTGTAGTCGATTGTTTCTCCTGCAATTTCACCTACTGCCTGACTGTTGCCACCAAACATGCTTTGGGCTCCTAAAATGTCACCTCCAACAATAAAGAGGATTAAACTAACGGCAATGATCAAAACGGCTACACCTGATCGTTCCCTGATTTTGTTGATTAACGCCATAGTTGCGTGCGCGTTATTTGAGTTAAAAGTTAATTGTTATAGTTAAGTCGTCATTTAGGAAATGAGTGCTTCCCGAAAATTGACCCGCAAAATAACATCATTTCCCTAAACAATCCAACTGCTGATTCATTCTTTGTCAATTTTCATGCCTAAGATTAAGGCACAAACCAAAGCTTTTTAGTCACCGGAATCTGATTCTCACCCTGTATTCTCAAGAAGTAAATACCTGGGGTCAAAGAAGGGAATTTGAGGGCCATAGGGCCAGTTAACTCAGAAACAGACTCCTCATACACCTGTTTTCCTTCGGCGTTGATTAATTGGAGCCGGGCGTTTTTAACGTCTTTATAAGTTTCAATGGAAAAGACTCCATCTCGACTCGGGTTGGGATAAACGCTCAAACCGTTGTTTGCAAAATCAAAAACAAAGCTATATACAAAAGATGGCAACGAAGCACAAGTATTTTTTTCATCCAGGTCATAAAATGCAACTACCGTATAATTGCCTGTTTGTGAAGGCTTTATTATATTTTTGGTCGTCACAGTGGTCTGGGAGCTTTCTTCTTGACTCCATCGAAAATTGATATTAGGCAAATAGTTACCTTCGGCTGCAATTGCAAAAGGTCCAGTTTTGGTTATGACTGGACGGGCAGGTACGGGGTTGACTTCTACAATCACCTCTTTTGAGGGAAGCGATTTGCACCCCCATGCATCAGTCACCCGGGCAGTGTAGCGGCCCGAAGCCGTTACGGTCAGTTTTGGAGTTGAATATTGTTCATTCCATACGGTTGACAAAAAAGAATCAGTTGATAATATTACTTTGCTGCCTTCGCAAAAGCGAAGTGCTCCATCTGCGGCAATGGTGGGGGTGGTGGGTAAGGGATTGACCGTGACCTTCAATGCATTGGAATAAGCAGAAGCACAATTGTATTGATTGACTGCCCGCACCGCATACTCACCCGATTTGTTTATGACAATTGTACCCGTTTTTTGTCCACTGTTCCATTCCAATACAGTACTAGTTGATACAACGCTGTTCTCCTCTACGGCCAATGTTACGCTTTGGTCGGCACAGAAAGTCAATGGCCCCTTGGCCGTCACCAAAGGAACCGACGGGACTGGATTGACAGTCGCTTTTACGCTGCCCGAAAAATCAGACCAACAGCCTTTGTCATCCTTGATTTGAACGGAATAGTTTGCCGCGTCATTTACAACAATGCTTTGAGAGGTAGCGCCATTGCTCCATCGGTAGCCCGCCGCCTGTGGCGTAGAAAACGCAACATTGCCTCCCTCACAAAACACCAAATTACCGTTGGTAAGTATGGATGGGGTGGATGGTTTTGGAAGCGAACGGCGGGTATTGTCGCCCACACTGACGGAACTTGAGTACATAAAATGGCCAAATGAATCCTTCACTTTTACTCTGTAGACGCCGTTACTGGCCAATATTGTACTGTTTCGCTCGCCGTTATTCCAGCTTACTTCCGTAAAATTTCCCTCTACTACTAGCTTAACTCTGCTATCATCAGTACAGCCTACCTTAATCATTGGCAACAATAAAGGGGCAATGGGATTGGATTGGCTAAAAAAATTGGAATTTAGGCTTTGGTTCCACTGCTGCGCAAGGGTGGTGAGGGCACTGCCCTGCATGTGAACACCATCAGGCCGGGGAATCTGAATATTGTCGGTTGATGGTCCCTCAAATACGTTGGGAGTAGAATTGATGACGGTATTCTGGGCGTTAATTACCGCTTGGGATGTGTACATATTATAGGAAACCTTCGAAATCACCCAACTGATATTTTGACCCGCATCATTGCGGCTTTGTCCGATTACCTGTTGTAGGTTTGATACTATTTCAGATTCCGAGAGGTTGAATTGCGTATCTGATTCGCCCTGATGCCACAACACGGCCCGCACGCCCGTAAGTGAAGTAAACTGGCGCAAAACCACTTTCAACTGTGAATAAGGAAGCTGATTTATGTAAACCCCACCCGTATAGGGGTTGGAAGCATACCCCGACGAACTTTCGCGCCATGACCTGCTGGTGGTGCCTTCCAAAGCTACATTATAAAATAGTACGGGTACATTGAAACGACTTACCAATAAATCGCCCAACGATCCCCATGACCAAGCAGAATATCCGTATGGTGCGATGTAGCTATCGGCATTTAAGTGTGAAAAAGTCGGTTCTGGCAACTCAGTAGGGTCAAATGACGAGTTGAGGTAATTAAAACAGCTCACCCGGTCGTCGTTGGCAGTAGGTGCTCCGTAATTTTGGATGCCGCGCGCGTTTGACTGTCCCGCAATCAAAAACACCTCTCCAATCCCAACTCGGTCTACTTCGGTACTGTCGGTTACTTTTCCATTTCTAATGACTCTGACTTTCAATCTATACCAACCGCCACCGCCCGAAATAGTCCCTGAATAGACGCCTCCTACGGGAGATTTCTCCACAATTTGCCAGTTGGTCGCCGTTC
>JAIXPV010000189.1 GCA_027486105.1 Runella sp.
GGCAGGCCGTTGGGCAGAGTTACCACGTAAGGTGCTAGTAACCGTACAATTTACAGTTTCGGTGACGGTGATTATCGGTACCATCATTGTATTTCGTCAGGTAAAATTTGCCCAAAATCGCCCGAGGGGTTATAACAGCAATGGTTTAGTGGTGCTGCCCATGTACACTTCCGAAATTCATACCCATTTTGACGCCGTAAAACGCGAATTGACAAAATCAGGGACCATTACAGAAATGGCCGAAGCAGGAAGTCCCCCAACAGAGAATTATTCTAGTACCAGCACGATTGAATGGAAAGACAAAGACCCGAATCTATCCGTCGATTTTCAGACAATCGCCATTTCGTTTGACTATGGCAAAACCATCGGCTGGTCGTTCAAAGAGGGGCGTGATTTCTCCAAAGAATTTTCGACCGACTCCTCTGGGCTGATTTTGAACGAAGCAGCCGTAAAATTTATGGGTTTGAAAAATCCAGTAGGCGAAACCATTAAGTGGTATGGAACTTCTAACAAAGTAATCGGCGTAGTAAAAGACTTGATTGTACAATCTCCTTTTCAACAGGTAAAACCTTCCATTTACCATTTAGCTCCGTATCCGGGGGGGGTTATCATCGTAAAAATCAACCCTTTGGCAAGTGCTGGCAAAGCATTGAGCGAGCTAGAAACGGTTTTCAAAAAGTTCAATCCTTCCCAACCTTTTGAATATCAGTTTGTGGATGAGGAATATGCCAAAAAATTTGACAACGAAGAGCGAATCGGTAAGCTGGCAACGTTCTTTGCCATCCTCGCCATTTTTATCAGTTGCTTAGGAATCTTTGGATTGGCCTCTTTCATTGCCGAGCAGCGCACCAAAGAAATCGGCATTCGCAAAGTATTGGGCGCATCGGTGACCAATCTGTGGCAAATGCTCTCCAAAGATTTTGTCATTTTGGTGATCATTTCCTGCATTATTTCCGCGCCTATTGCCTATTATTTTTTGCATGAATGGTTACAAAAATATACCTACCGCACTGAGATTTCAGGATGGATTTTTGCCGCAGCGGGATTAGGCGCCCTACTCATTACGCTCTTGACGGTCAGCTTTCAGGCAATTAAGGCCGCACTTATGAATCCCGTTAAAAGTTTAAAAACCGAGTAAAATGGCAACCCTGAGCGTAAGATTCTACATCGACTTGTTCCAATAAAACGTTAAAACCATGCTGAAGAATTATCTAACCATTACGTTAAGAACGCTCTCTCACAACAAAGTGTACTCCGTCATCAACGTCATCGGGTTGAGCATCGGCTTGGCGGCGGCGATGTTAATTATGCTTTACACCAAAGATGAAGTCAGTTATGATCAATTCCACAGCAATAATCCGAACATCTATCGAATCACAGGCAAGTCCATTAATCCCGACGGTACCCTCAAACGACTAGAAGCCAACACAGGGTATTTTCAAGGGCCCAAATTTGCGGCGGGAGTTCCTGAAATCCGTCAATTCAGCCGTTTTCAACAAGACCAACGCGATTTCAAACAGGGTTCCAACATCAAGAGTTTAGAGCTTTTTTTAGCGGATTCATCCTTTTTTTCCATATTCTCATTCCCTTTCATCGCTGGCAATCCAACCACAGCCCTAAAAGAGCCTAAATCTGCAGTAGTCTCAGAAAAAATGGCCATCAAGCAGTTCGGCACGGTCAATGCACTGGGAAAAACACTCCTTATTAAAGACAATGACAAATTTGAACCGTACACCGTGACGGGGGTGACAAAAAATTGCCCACAAAACTCTTCCATCAAATTCGATGTGGTTTTGCCAATGGCCATACCCCAAGACGTGATGTCCAACAACGAAAACTGGTTCAATATTTTTCTGAATACGTTCGTGGTACTGTCGCCCAAGGCAAACCTCACGGCAGACCACCTAAAAGCCATCGAGACCACCATGAACCGGGTCTATCAGGCTGATGCCAAAGAAAGCATTAAAATGGTGGCGGAAAAGTACGGAATAAAAGAGCGCATGGAGTATGCGCTTCAGCCACTTACCGATATGCACCTCAACAAAGACTTATCGGCCAACAACGGACTTCAAGATGGTAGCAACCCCATGTTTTCGTATATTCTGACGGGCATCGCGCTGTTTATATTGATTATTGCGTGTATCAATTTCGTCAACCTGACCGTGGCCCGCTCGTTGAAACGCGCCAAAGAAATCGGCATCCGAAAAGCCGTCGGCGGCGGAAGAAATCAACTGATTATCCAGTTTTTGGGCGAGTCGTTTCTACTCTGTTTCTTGGCTTTTGTGTTAGGGCTTATTTTAGTTAAACTGGTTTTGCCGACTTTCAACGAACTTTCCAACAAAGTATTAGCCCTCTCTTATTTGTTTGATTTTCAACTCATTCTGGGATACATCGTCCTCTTTCTGCTCACGGGTTTACTGGCTGGCTTTTATCCTGCCATCGTTTTATCAGGCTACAACCCCATCCAAACGCTCTATAATCGTTTTACTATTTCGGGCAAAAATTACCTGCAACGCAGCCTCGTGGTCGTTCAGTTTGCCTTGGCTTCTTTTCTGATTATTGCGACACTCACCATTCAGTCTCAACTTAATTATCTCACAAACAAAGACTTAGGCTACGATGACTCCAACGTAATCGTTGTTGACAAATGGCACATGAATCGCAATCAAGCCCAACTCTTCAAAGAGGCGTTATTAGAAAACCCCAATATTGTGGAGGTAGCACCAAAAAATGGAGGGCAATGGGGAACGGTGGCAAAAGTCAACGGCGAAACCGAGATGCCTTTTGCCTACGAAACCGTCGATCCGACCTTTCTCCCACTTTTTAAAATTCCCGTTGTGAAAGGGCGCAATTTTTCACCTGATTTTCCAGCCGACTCCACCCAATCGATTCTGGTCAATGAAACGTTTGTCAAAAAAGCAGGTTGGAAAAACCCCATTGGGCAAATTGTTAATTTTTGGTATCATGATAACGAAAAATACACCGTGGTAGGCGTGGTGAAAGACCACCACTATTCGGCATTAAACGAAGAAATTGGCGCCCAGTTGTTTACCATGAAACCTGGAAACGAGTATGGCCGCGTTTTTATTAAAATAAAACCCAACTCTGCCACTGCCAGCCTTCAACACATCGAAAAAAGCTTCAAAAATCTGTTTCCAATGGCCCCTTATTCTTACACTTTTATGGAAGAAAACAACCTTAAAAAGTACGAATCCGAGGCAAAATGGCGGCAAATCATGCTGTTTGGGGCGCTTTTAACCATCTTCATTTCTTGCATCGGTTTGTTTGGACTGGCCACGCTTTCAGCGGAGCGGCGCACCAAAGAAATCGGCATTCGCAAGGTACTGGGAGCTTCGGTGACAAGCATCACTGCGTTGCTTTCGGCAGATTTTATCCGGCTCGTTGGCAGTTCTTTTGTCTTTGCTTTCCCAGTAGCTTGGTACGCTCTGCAAGAGTGGCTCAAAAACTACCCGTACCGCATTGAGATTAGCGTATGGATATTTGTTTTTGCGGGGGTGTTAGCAGTGTTGATTGCGTTCTTAACCGTTAGTTTTCAGTCCATCAGAGCTGCCAGAATGAATCCTGCAAAGTCGTTGAAAACAGAATAACTATTGAAATTATGCTACGCAATTACCTAAAAATCGCGCTACGCACGCTTTGGAAAAATCGCCTCTTTACGGGCATCAACATCGTAGGAATGTCGGTGGGCATGGCTTGCGTGGTGGTCTTGGTGCTGTTTGCCCAAAAATGCCTCACGTTTGACACATTCCACGAAAAAACCGACCGCATTTATTACGTTCAAACCGAATCCTCCAACGGCCAAAAATACGGGCAAACCGTTTATCCAATTTTGGATCAACTGCTGAAGGATTATCCTGAAATCGAAACAGGCACCCACATTCAGACGTGGTACCGGCCGTGGATTCATTACGGCACCAAAGATGTGCAAGAGAGCACCGTTTTTGTGGACTCGACCTTCTTTCAGGTGTTTAGCTTTCCGCTCAAATACGGCAACGCCGCCACCGCGCTCAAAGACCGAAACGCGCTGATAGTGAGTGAAAAAATAGCCCAAAATCTCTTTGGCGACATCGACCCTGTGGGCAAGACCGTTACCCTTGATGATACCGTTCAATTCAAGGTTGTGGGGGTATTGGCCGAGATTCCCGCCAATTCTTCACAGCAGTTTGACGTATTGATACCCGCAACCACCCTTACTTCCCTCTCCGGATTTAGGAGCAATGCCGACTGGTACAATACCTTTGCGCCCGTGTTTGTGCTGCTCAAAAAAGGAGCCAACAAAGACGCGCTAGAAGCTAAATTACCTCAATTGGTAAAAACTCATTTTGCGCCCGAATCCCGAAACCAAGTATTACGCCTAAGCGCGTTCAAAAATTTTATTCACGATCAAAACCCTACATTTAAAGGGCTGATTTACGGAGCCATCGCTATTGCGATTTTTCTGTTGTTGATCATCAGTATTAACCTCATCAATCTCACTATGGCTTCGGCATTGCCACGCATCAAAGAGGTGGCCGTCAAGCAAGTCGCAGGAGCGAGCAAACGCATCATTTTGAAGCAATTCTGGACTGAATCGGGCATTGTGATGTTGATTTCATCGTTTTTAGCCCTGCTTTTTGCGATTTATTTTCTGATTCCGTCTTTCAATCAGCTCCGCGACGGGCGTATGCAATTGGATATTTCTTTCGTCAATGATTACCCCACCATTTTAACCGTTTTCGGCATTTCGCTGTTGATTGCCTTCATTGCGGGTACGTATCCTGCCTATTACCTCATGAGCCTAAAAACGGCCGAGGCTGTAAAAGGAAAAATTTCTGCCGACCCGCGCCAGGGGCGTCTGCGTCAAAACAGCCTCATTGTCTTGCAATTTGCACTAGCCGTAGTGCTCATTGTGGCAACCATTGGCTTGCGTCAACAAATCAATTTCATGAAAACCGCCGATGTTGGCTACGACAAAAACAACGTGCTGGTTTTTAATACCGATTTGGCCTATCGCAACGAAAATGCGGCGCTTTCGGAAGGACGAGCGATATTGGACGCCCTGCGCCAAAACCCTCATGTGGTGTCGTTTACGGCCTCCGAACTTACGCCCGTGCAGTATTGGCAAAATTTCAATAACTATTTTCCCGAAGGCAACGAGGCAAAAAAGGTCCTTTTACGCCACGTGAGCGGTACCGCTGGCTATTTTGAAACATTTAAGATTCCATTTATTGAAGGTCGTGGATTTTTGGACAATTCGGCCGATTCCGTCAACCACTCCGTCGTCATCAACGAAGCGGCGATGAAAGCCTTCGGTTGGACGAGCGCCGTGGGCAAACGCTTACGTCAAAACAACAATGACCAAATTTATACGGTGATTGGCGTGACCAAAAATTTCCATTACCAAAGTCTCAAAGATGACGTTGAGCCGCTTTTGCATTGGTACGCGGGCAAACAGCAACTCAGTAGTTTTTTGAGCGTACGCCTCACCGACGAATCCAAAGGCAAAGACCTCATAAGCAATCTCGAAGCCCGTTTTAAAAAGATTCCAGCAAGGCGAGCATTGAATCATTTTTACCTCAGCGATGAAGTGGCCAAATCTTACCAAGCCATCGACAACATCTGGCGCATAACCAGTTTTGTAACGATTCTTGCCATTTTGATTGCGTGCGCGGGGATTTTTGGGTTGATTTCGCTCGTGGCCAAACAACGTACCAAAGAAATTGGGGTCCGAAAAGTGCTGGGCGCGAGCATCGGTAGCATTGCTACCATGCTTTCGGGAGACTTCTTAAAACTCGTCGGCATTGCGCTACTTATTGGGTTACCCATTTCGTATTGGCTAGGACACAAATTACTTCAGACCTTTGCTTATCGTACCGAAATCAAATGGTGGTATCTGGCATTAGCGGCCGTGGTGGCGTTGGGGATTGCGCTGTTTTCGGTCAGTTTTCAAGCCATCAAAGCAGCTTTAAACAATCCCGTTGAAAGTTTAAAAACCGAATAAAATTTGAAACGCAGATGTACTCTCTGTTTTTCTTTTTCCATTTCCGATATAACTTATTTCAATAAAACACACAGCCATGATACGTAACTATTTTAAAATTGCCTGGCGAAATATCGCCCACAACCGTACTTTTTCAACCATCAACATTCTCGGTCTTGCGCTGGGAATGGCCTGTAGTCTACTTATCTTGCTTTGGGTACAGGACGAACTGAAAATGGATGCCTTCCACGCCAATGGACCACAGTTGTACCACGTAATGGAGCGCCAATACTACGACGGCAAAGTTGATGCCGCCCCTAGTACTCCCGCCTTACTGGCCGATGAACTCAAGAAACAGTTTCCCGAAATCGTCCACGCAGCGGGGTTATCGTGGGAGAGTACCCATACTTTTTCGGTCGGAGACAAACTCAACAAAGAAAAGGGCCGCTTTGCGGGAGCAGATTGGTTTAAGATGTTTAGTCTACCACTGCTTGAAGGTTCGGCCCAAACCGCCCTCACTGGGCCGTCAAACATTGCTATTTCGCGAAAAATGGCGCAGAATTATTTCGGAATCCCACAAGCAGCGGTGGGCAAGAGTATGCGTATCGACAACAAAGCCGATTATTTGGTCACGGCCGTATTTGAAGACTTGCCCCAACACAGCTCCGAAAAATATGACTTCTTGCTCACTTGGGATGATTTTATCAGACGAAACGAATGGATTAAAGACTGGGGCAACAATGCCACCGCTACCCGAATCCAGCTACGCCCAGATGCCAAAGCCGAGGTCATAGAAGCCAAAATGAAGTCATTTCTGAAGAAGTACAACCCCCATTTAGTTGACCAAAATATTGATATTCAATTATTTGTACAGCCTTTCCAAGACGCTTATCTTTATTCAAATTTCAAAGATGGCTATCAGGATGGAGGGCGTATTGAGTACGTTCGGCTGTTTGGCATTGTGGCCGTTTTTATCCTGCTAATTGCCTGTATCAATTTTATGAACCTAGCCACAGCCCGCTCACTCAAACGCGCCCGCGAAGTGGGTGTACGCAAAGTAGTAGGAGCGGTACGAAGTATATTGATTGGTCAGTTTGTAGGCGAAGCACTACTCCTGACGGCCATGGCGCTGATTGTCGGAGTTACTTTATCGGGCCTGCTGTTACCTACTTTTAATACATTGACCGAAAAAAATATTCAGTTGCCTTTTCACCAACTCTCATTCTGGGGAACGCTCTTTGGCCTGGTTTTTCTGACTGGAATCGTGGCAGGAAGCTACCCCGCGCTGTTTTTATCATCACTGAATCCCATTCGAGTACTTAAAGGCTCCGTTACCTTCGGGAAGGGAGCCCGCCTATTCCGCCAAGGGTTGGTGGTGTTTCAGTTTGTGTTATCAATGTTGCTCATCATCGGGACCATTGTTGTGTATCGCCAACTTGACTTCATTCAAACCAAAAATTTAGGCTACAACCGGGAGAATCTGATTTATTTATCGTCGGAGGGAGACTTACCCAAAAAGTATGATACGTTTAAGCAGCAACTTCTTCAAAGCCAAGGTATTCAGAGCATTACTTTCATGGATGGTACCCCTACCAACACCTTTGGCAGTACTAATAATGTAAAATGGCCCACCAAAGACCCCAACTCCAGCGTCAGTTTTCAGTTTTCTACTGTTGACTATGATTTTTCCAAAACCTTGAATGTAAAGTTGAAAGGGCGCGATTTTGGAAAAGATTTTGGCATGGATTCCGTGAGTTATTTGATTAACGAGGCCGCTGCTCGCCGGATTGGCTACCAAGACCCCATCGGCAAGCCACTGACTTTGTGGAACAAACCAGGGACCATCGTGGGCGTATTGGAAGATTTTCACCAAAATTCAATGCACGTGGCCATCGAACCGATGATTGTCAAACTTAGCCATGATGCGTCCAACAAAAATATCATTATCCGAACTCAGCCAGGCCAGACCAAACAGGCACTGGCGAGCATTGAGAAAACCTGGCGTGAGCTGAATCCTAAATTTCCGTTTACGTATCAGTTTGCCGATCAGCAATTTCAGAATCTATACCGTAGCGAAATGACCATCAGCTCGTTGACAAATTACTTTGCTTTTTTGGCCATTTTTATTTCCTGCCTCGGACTGTTTGGCCTTGCTACCTTTACGGCCGAACAGCGTACCAAAGAAATCGGTGTTCGTAAAGTGTTGGGGGCGTCGGTGTTAAGTGTTACGGCGCTTTTCTCCATAGATTTTCTCAAATTAGTAGTCATTTCTATTGTCATTGCTTCGCCGTTGGCTTCATGGCTCATGGATAAGTGGCTGCAAAATTTTGCGTATAAAACCACGGTAGAATGGTGGGTTTACGCACTCTCTGGCGCCTTAGCCATTTTAATTGCCCTCCTGACGGTGAGTTTTCAAAGCATCAAAGCCGCCTTGATGAATCCCGTGAAGAGTTTGAAGGTGGAATAAACACGCCCGTTATTTACTAGATAAATCTTAACATTTTTGGGCACTAAAGCTTTTTTTAAAGGCCACAATTTCAACCTTTAGTAACTTTCTTTTTTATATCAGCCCTTCCAAGATAGTCTTGGAAGGGCTCTGTTTTATTTACAAAAACTTGTTTATCATACACCTTTCTATGGCTAAGTCCTTCACTTACAAATTCGTTTTTTTTAAAAATTATTCAATTTCCTATTAGGGTAAACATTACAAATGGGGTCTTCACTACAAAAGGCATTCATTCAATGGGCACTCGACTTAATAAAAATATTTTGTGGACCTACTTTGAAGGGCGAGCTACTCCTATTCAGAAGCAGCTTATCCTAGAATGGTTGGAGAGCGAAACCAATCGAGAGATATTTTATCGAATGCTCAATGAATGGGAAAAGGAAAATTTACAGTTCCAGCCTATTGTAGAAGAAGATTTCGAACGGCTCACTCAAAAGCTTTCCGACCCAACTCTTCTCTTAACAGAATTGCCTACTAAGCCTGTTGAGATGCGTAAAAATTATAAGATATGGATAGCCGCAGCCTCGGTCATATTTTTATTAGTTGGATGTTGGTGGGCACAAGATTTACTTCTTTATAAAACTTACACTACTGGTTTTGGACAAATCCAAACCCTTCGCCTACCCGACGACAGCCGCGTTGTGCTAAATGCAAACTCAACATTACAAGTTCCTCGCTTTACTTTTTTAAGTAACCATCGAGAAGTAAAGCTATCAGGCGAGGCAGAGTTTTCGGTGGTACATACGGTGGATCATCGCCGTTTTCTTGTGCGTACTCCCGACCAATTAGAAGTCGAAGTATTAGGAACGGAGTTTTTGGTATACAGCCGTGGCTACGGTTCCAAAGTAGCGCTTAGCCACGGAAAGGTAAAGTTGCGACACTTAAAACACCAAAAATCAGTGGATATTCGCCCGGGGGATGTAATTACAATGAATGCCCAAGGGCATTTCCAACTACAACCAAACCAAAATATAACCGAGCAGACCGCTTGGAAAGAACAGCGATTTGTTTTCAATAGAACACCCCTATTCGAAATAGCTCGCAAAATAAAAGAGCAGTTTGGAGTTACTGTACAGATTCCTGATTCTGCCTTGGCCGTACGACAACTTTCGGGTAATTATCCCGCTACCAATGCGGAAGAATTACTACAAATGATGACCCGCCTCCTTGATCTGCAACTCCAACGGCCTGAAGAGTCCGTGGTAATATTATCAGAAAAATAACGTATTCATTCCCCCTCTATTTTCTCAGATTTTCACCAACCTAAACCTCTGTTTATGTACAAATACTTACATTTTATAACCAATTGTGGCCTGTGTATATGGATGTTTTTGCTTCATCCTGTGCTCTCTCAAGGCCAAGCAATTGCCTACCAAGGAGCCAAAACCCGCAATGAATCTACGCAGACGGTTCGGGTTAAACTACGCGACGCCTTACTGGATTTACAGAATCGCTATCGTGTCAATATTGTCTTTGATGAAAAATTAGTGGAAGGCATTACTTTGGATGCCCAAGCCGTCAATCGTACGCAGAGTTTACCACAAAAGCTCTATACTTTGCTCAAAAAATCAGGTTTGAAATACGAGCAGACCCGTAAAGATACTTACCTGATTCTGCCTGATAAAAAGACCGACATAGCGCCTACTATCGAGTCTGAAAAAACCAGTACAATCATTCAAGACATCCCCTTTGAGGCTTCTAAAAGTCATTTGACATCTATACCCCTCCTCACCATACAATTCACTATAAGTGGACAAGTAAAAGATGAAAATGGGAAAGGCCTGCCGGGGGTCAATATTGTAGAAAAAGGGACCTCCAATGGCACGAATTCGGACGCCGAGGGCAACTATAAACTTTCCGTAACAAACACCAATAGTCTGCTAGTTTTTAGCTTTTTAGGCTACAATCCTCAGGAAGTACCCGTAGGGAGCAATTCGATTATTAATATCTCAATGACCCCTGACAATCGGGCACTTTCAGAAGTAGTCGTAGTGGGCTATGGCACCCAAAAAGTAAGTGACATAACAGGCTCAGTAACAAGAGTTTCAGAAAAAACCCTACAAAGCCGTCCCGTTTCTAACTTTCAGGAAGCTCTACAAGGGCGGGCAAGTGGAGTACAAATTCGACAAACAGGCGGAGATTTGGCGGGGCGCTTTACTATTAATATTCGGGGTATAGGCTCAGTGACAGGCAGTAACAATCCACTGATTGTAGTGGATGGAATCCCTTTGTTCAGTAGTGATTTTTCTACTATCAACCCCAAGGATATTATAGCTATTGATGTTTTGAAAGATGCGTCCGCAACGGCTATTTACGGCGCTCGGGCGTCCAACGGCGTTCTTAACATCACTACCCGCCGCGGGCAAGTAGGCAAAACAGAGTTTACTTTTAGTACTTCGCAAGCAGTAGAAAAAATATCTAAGCGCTATGACGTATTGAGCACCGAACAACAACGTCAGCTCTTTATTGAAGCTTTCAAAAACACCAACCGCACCACTACCACCTATGAAGACCTCAGCCATCCTGCGTGGAGTGTCAATACGGATTGGCAGGATTTAGTATCCCAAACGGGCTTGCGTCAAGACTACAACTTAGGGATTAGTGGAGGTAGCGAAAAAAATCGCTTTGCGGTTTCAGCCTCTTATTTGAACCGGAAAGGAATCATTCGTAGCTCTGATTTGTCCTCGTTTTTCTTTCGAGCCAACAACGACATTACTTTTAGTCCTAAATTTAGACTCGCCACTAGCTTATCAGGGAGCCGCCAAGAGCAAAGCCCGGTCAACAACGACAGTTTTCACGGAGGAGCCTACAAAAGTGCAATTTCGGTACATAGCTATGTAGAGCCCTTTGATCAAAATGGCAATCTCAAAGGAATCACCAATACCGCTGACCCCTACTTTGGAGAAAACCGTAATCCGCTCATTGACTTATACTTACCCACTCGAAAGTCCATTACCAGTAGACTATTAGGAAATATAAAAGCCGATTGGGAGCTCCTACCCGGGCTTACTCTCTCGGGCAATGCTGGAGCCGATTTGGTATTCCAAGATGATTTTACCTACTTCCCCGTTTATAAAGTGGGTATTTATGTACTCGACCAAGGTAGTACAAGTACATCTACGGGGCAGCAAATCAACTGGGTGACAGATGCTACGCTTCAATACGCCAAAACTTTTGGCAAGCATGATATAAAAGCTTTGGTTGGAACTTCAGCTCAATCCTATATCAGTAAAGGTAGTAATATAACTGGTACTGGGACGGTAGATAATGCCCTCAATCAATTAGCAAATCAAACCAATTTTGTAGGAAGTGGCTTTGACGTCACGTCGGGTTTAGCCTCTTTATTTGGACGATTAAACTACGGATATGAAGGTAAATATTTACTCACGGCTACTGTTCGCAGAGATGGTTCTTCCAAATTTGGGGCCAATAAAAGATATGGTGTATTTCCTTCAGCATCAGCCGCGTGGCGCGTTTCGGAAGAAGCATTCATGCAGAATCAAACTTGGTTGAGTGACCTTAAAATACGCGTAGGGTATGGGCTTACAGGAAATCAAAACATTGGCAATTATGCCTTTATCACCCGCGCTGGTGCGGCTCCCTACGTATTTGGCAACACAGTAGTAGTAGGGAATGCTCCCCAAAATATTGGCAACCCTAATTTGCAATGGGAATCAGCCAAACAATTAGACGTGGGCATAGATTTTGGATTATTGCGAAACCGTCTTTCGGTAACCATTGATTACTATACCAAAAAATCAGAAAAACTACTGGTAAGAACTCCCGTACCTTTTACAGCGGGTGTACTAGAAAACCCCACTATCAATATTGGTTCTGTACAAAACCAAGGTGTTGAGTTGGCCCTTTCTTCTCGCAACATTGTCAGAAAGTTTGCCTGGAACACCGATTTTAATCTTACTTACAACCAAAACAAAGTACTAGACATTGGTACTAACTCCATAGGAGCCCCTTTAGAAATTACAGGCTATACGCTTGAACTGCCTGGCGAACCAGCCAATTTAACCCGCGTAGGTTCACCCGTGGGTGCTTTTTATCTGTATGAGTTTATGGGTATTTGGCAAACTGCCGAAAAGGACTTAGCGGCGCAGTATGGAGCCGTTCCAGGCGACCCCCGTTATGCTGATATCAATGGAAATGGAAAATTTGACATCGGAGATAAAACCATTTTGGGTACCCCTCATCCAAAATTTTTTGGAGGACTGACCAATACTTTCAGTTATGGGCCATTTTCTCTTTCGGTGTTTGCGACGTTCTCTACGGGCAATCAGCTTTATAATTCGATGCGAAACCTAAACGCCCGCTCTGTACCATTCAATCAGCAACTCGCTGAAGTCGCTGATTTTTGGACACCCACCAATCCTTCTAATACCATTCCTCGGCCTTCGCAGGGTGGAAATACCACCTATCTTGCCACCCGCGCCTCAAGCCGCTTTCTCGAAAATGCCGATTTTTTACGCTTGAAAGACGTGAGTATTTCGTACGATTTGCCTTCCTCTTTGCTCAACGTTCTTAAACTCAACAGAGCACGCGTCTCTTTACAAGCCGTCAATTTGCTTACGCTTACAAAATATCAAGGGCTAGACCCTGAATCTTCCAGCCGTGCTGATTTACTATCAGCGGGTATCGACAACACCCCTTATCCTATTACTCGGATGTATTCGGCCACTTTACAAATCGGATTTTAAAATTAGCACAAACTCTATGAAAAAGATCATACACTCTCCCTATCTGATATTGTTTTTGAGTTTTTGGCTATTGTCTAGCTGTAAAAGCATCCTAGAACCCCAAATGCAAGGCCAAATTGCTTTAGAAAATCTGTTTACGACCGAAGCAGGGATGAACACGGCACTCAGCGGAGTGTATGCCCCCCTACAAGGTTTGTATAAAGGCCCTATGCAACGTCTCACCGACTTAGCAAGTGACGACGGCTGGACTTGGCGAAACGAACTAGAACCTGATTTGTTTGTGGCCGAGCCTGTATTTACCCATTCCCAGGCCGTATGGCAGTCTACCTACCAAGGTATTACGCGCGCCAACTCCGTCATTGACAATTTGGGGTTAACCTCATTTGCAAACCCCCAAACCAAAAATTATACCAAAGGGCAAGCCAAATTTTTACGCGCTTTTTATTATTTTAATTTGGTTAGATTGTTTGGAGGAGTACCTCTCATTGTAAAAGAAATCAAAGAAAGAAATGATTCGGAGGTAGCACGGGCAAGTATTCCCGACGTTTATGCCCAAATCAAAAAGGATTTGACGAGTGCCATAGAACTACTCCCAGCTACTTATTCGGGCGGAAGCAGCGGAAACGAAGCTGGACGCCCTACCAAATTTTCTGCCCTTGCCCTCAAAGCGTTGGTTCATTTGGAATTGGAAGAGTGGGATGCCGTCATTGAATACACTGATAAAATCATTGGGCAGCGCAGCCTAGCGACCGATTATGCGTCCTACTTTAATGGCTCCGCCGAAAACGGCACAGGGGTTTTGTTTGAAGTTCAATACGGCGGAATAGATTTCTCGACCACTACAAATATGAGTACTTTTTTTGCCCCTACGAGCAGTCCTAATGGAAACGCTTTAATTCTCCCAACTGATGATAACTTAAAAGGCAAGGGCGGAGGGCCTTCTTCGGGCAATGGCTTCGTACAAGCCTTTGAAAATGGAGACACGCGTAAAGCTGTGATTTTGAGCAATTATGGATTAGCCAATTTTGTTGATGCCTCCCAACCGGTCGGTAGCTTAAACTATGTCCACAAATACTATAACATAAAAGACCCTAACGGCAGAAGTACCTGGAATCTTCCCTTGATTCGTTATGCCGAAATCCTGCTAGCTAAAGCCGAAGCACTGAATGAAAAAGCCTATCAATCAAACAGTCAGGCATTTTCGTTATTAAACCAAGTACGTACAAAAGCGGGCTTAGCGGCCTTAGATGCCACCCAACTACCCACCCAAGCAGATTTTAGAAAAGCTCTACGAGCCGAACGCCGCATCGAATTGGCATTTGAAACGAAGCGTTATTTTGATTTAAATCGCTGGGGAGTACTTGAATCAACTATCCAACAACAACTTTCTTTACTGGCGTTAAAATTCCCCACGGCGCGTACCATTACTCACCCAATTACCAACAAAAAACAATATTTGTATCCCATACCCGCAACCGAATTTATCAACAATGCGCGTTTAGGAAGCCAAAATCCTGGATATAATTAACCGAAAGTTACTTTTTGTAAATATGAAAATTGCCACTCATACAATTCTTGCTTCGTTGGTTTCGGTGACACTGGTCGGTTTGTCGGCTTTTATCACCAAAACAAAACCGGAGAGCCTCTCCCATCCTAACATCATCGTGATATTGGCCGATGATATGGGCTATGGTGATGTACAATGCAACAACCCCAATGCCCAAACTCTCACCCCCAACTTAAACCAATTGGCAAAAGAAGGGCTACGTTTTACGGACGCCCATTCAGGTTCAGCCGTTTGTACTCCTACTCGTTATGGCTTGCTTACAGGACGTTATGCCTTTCGTTCGTCGCTAAAAAAAGGGGTTTTAGGAGGATACTCTCCTATGTTGATTGAGCCCGAACGATTTACAGTGGCTGATTTACTAAAACAAGCGGGTTACACAACGGCCGCTATCGGGAAGTGGCACTTAGGGCTCAATTGGCCCAGCAATGCCAACTTAGAGCCTCAAGAATTGGGTAGTCCTTCCGAGCAGGCTTCTGCGACCACCGTTGACCTTAAAACGGATTTAGTAAAAGGCCCTAATGACCTGGGCTTTGATTATAGCTATATTATCTCCTCTTCGTTGGATATTCCGCCCTATGTTTACCTAGAAAATGGGAAACCTACCGAAAGAGACCTAACCGACATCCCAGGTAACAACAATCCCAGAGGTGTTTTTTGGAGAGCAGGTAAAGGCGGCGAGCATTTTAAACTCGAACAAACTCTTGATCACTTTACCCAACAAGCTCAAACTTTTATTCAACAAGCGAGTCGAGATACAAAGCCTTTCTTTTTGTATTTGCCTCTGACCAGTCCACATACTCCTTGGCTACCAGCCCCCGATTTTCAAGGTAAGTCGAGGGCTGGTATCTACGGCGATTTTGTAACTCATACTGATGATGTAGTAGGTCGTATTTTGAAGACCTTGGATGAGACAGGAGTCAAAGAAAACACTTTGGTGATATTTACTTCCGACAATGGTGCCGATTGGAAGCCTGCTGATGCTGAAAAATTTCCAGCACACCAAGCCAATTATATCTATCGGGGGCAAAAATCTGACATTTGGGAAGGGGGGCATCGAGTGCCTTTTTTGGTTCGGTGGCCTGCCGCTGTCAAAACCCCTCGTAGTGTATCTCAAACGGTGTGTCTTACCGATATGATGGCGACTTTCGCCACCTTAACGAAGCAGAACCTTCCTGCCAATAGCGCCCAGGATAGCTTTGATTTTTCTACCTATTTTACACCCAAAAACGCCAACAAAGCTAATCGCCTAAGTACGATACATCATTCTATAAATGGGATGTTTGCCATCCGCAAAGGCAAATGGAAGTACGTAGAAGGTCAAGGTAGCGGAGGATGGTCAAAGGATGAATCGCCCTTGAAGCATCTGGAAGCTCAACTTTATGACCTTGAAAACGACCCCCAAGAAACCTCTAACTTACTGGAAAAACAGCTAGCTATTGTGTCTGAAATGAAGGGGCTTCTGATAAAACAAAGAGCGCAAGGGTTTTCAAGAATAGGCGCTAAAAAATAATCCTACTAATGTTGTAATAACAAAGCCCATAGACTAGGCTTTATTATTACAACATTAGTAAAAAAAACAAAAGCAGCCACGCTCCGTCATTTTTGAGGGCTTTTCGCAACCCTGCCAGGGCTTTACTCATGTGGGCTTCCACGGTCTTGAGCGTAATTTGAAGCTCCTCCGCAATCGCTTGGTATCGTTTACCTTCAAACCGATTCATCATAAATACTTTGCGGCTTTGGGGAGATAAATTATGAATAACAGATTCTACTTTTTGGGATAATTCATCATAGCTAAGGATGTCTTCTGGGGTGAGCGTATGAGGAACAAAAGCCCCATCTTCACTATCGAATGCCTCTATACTTATCAGATTGGCATCACGATTAAACTCCCGTTGAAGGTATTTAAGCCCCCTATGCCGCACCATCGTGTACAGATAAGAACGGTAAGAAGTGGTAATGTGAAGGTAAATTTCTTTTTGCCAAAAAACATAAAAAGCTTCACTCACTAAATCTCTCGCAGCTTCGCGAGAATATACGTATCGAATGGCATGACTACACAAAGGGGCATAATATTCTCGAAACAGCAATTCCCAACCCTTTTTGGGATCTTCCTCAAATGCCTTTCGAATAAATAATTCTTCATCCAGATACACCATTCCTTCGTTTACATCCTCTGAGGATACAACTTGGTCTCGCCGAAAATCGGGCGAAATGGCGTTATGGAAGTTGAGCTGTTTGATAGAGCGGTTGATTAAAACATCCTTTACTTACTAAGACCCCAATTCATCAATTTACCCTAATACTACTTTCGGATTTTTTTAAAAATAATCTCAAAAAAGTTATAAAGTGCTTTTGGCTTCCCTTCTCAATAATGATTTTTAATGAATCCAAAACAGTATGTGTACAACACTTAACATTTTTTAACGGGTGGCGATAGTGGGTTCTCAGTATCTTCGACATACAATAACGCTCCTGCTATTTTATTTATGTTCAAAAATTACCTCACCATTGCCCTACGGAACCTACGTCATCATCAGACGTACACTACCCTCAACATCTTGGGCCTTACCATAGGTATGGCAAGTGGTTTACTTATTTTTTTGTTTATAAGTCATCATTTGAGCACCGACCGCCACCATCAAAAATTTGACCGTATCTACAGAATCGTTACCGACTTACATCTGGAAGATGGTTCGGTAGAATACTACCCAGAAGCACCATTGCCAATGGCTAAGGCCTTTCGGACCGATTTTCCGCAAATAGAGCAGGCGGCTTTCTTAAAAATGAACCGTGAACTGACGGTCAGTGTCGCCCCCAATCAATCGGCCGCAACGCGCTTTTTGGAACTCAATACCACCGCCTTTGTCGAAAGCGAATTGTTTGATATTCTGGATTATCAATGGCTCCAAGGAAACCAAAAAACCGCCCTCCGCGAACCCAACACCGTGGTGATTACTCAATCGTTGGCCAAAAAATATTTCGGTAGTAGGGACCCAATGGGGCAGACAATCAAATTAAATAATTTAGCAGAAACCAAAATAACGGGTGTTTTGGCCGACCCGCCCACAACGACCAACACCGACATTCAACTGTTTATTTCCATCGCTACTTTACCTCGCCTCCTTCCTGATTTTGACGTCAATGATTGGTGGGCGTTAAATTCGACAGACCGCCTCTATTTTACCCTCAAAAATCCGCTTGATGCTACACGACTAGAAGCCTCTCTGCCAGCCTTGTCCAAAAAGCATTTTGGCGAAAATGCCTCCGTTTTTCAATTCCATGTGCAACCGCTCGCTGAGGTTCATTTTGACGTTCAACGCCTCGCAGGGAGCCCCACCGTCAGACCCTCTTTGCTTTGGTCATTGGGCGCTATTGGTCTGTTTTTAATTCTGATTGCTTGTATCAATTTTATCAATCTGGCCACGGCTCAGGCGCTCAGCCGTGGCAAAGAAATCGGCATTCGTAAGACACTCGGCAGTTCTAATCATCAAATTATGCTTCAGTTTCTGCTAGAAACAACCCTTATTGTAATCGCGGCCACCATTATAGCCTTAATTCTTGCGTTGAGTTGCACGCCTATCTTCAATCAATGGTGGCCCAATGAATCCCCCTTTCAATTCACTCCCCAGACCATGGGATTTTTGCTGTTGCTGGTGGTGACTGCTATCGTATTGGCGGGCGGTTATCCTGCTTTTGTGTTATCGGGTTTCAGTCCGTGGGCTACGCTAAAAGGCCAGCTGATTCGGTCGGGAAAGAATTTGTCATCGCGAAAACTGCTGATTGTCTTTCAGTTTGTTATTTGTCAGGCGCTTTTGATAGCCACTTTGGTCGTCGCCCATCAAGTCCATTATTTACAGGACTCTGATTTGGGTTTTAAAAAAGACAATGTCTTAATTATTAATTTACCTGACCCCTCCAAAACAGCTTTGGAGGCGTTCCGGGATGACTTACGTCAATTACCGTCCATAAAATCGGTGAGTGCCTCCTACTGTCCACCAGCAGCCCCAGTCATGAACGGTGGCTCGTTCAAATTCGGGAGCAAGACCACTTGGGAGACCTTTCCGATTCGAGAACGCCTAGCCGATTCGGATTATTTGGAAACCTATGGTTTACAATTAGTTGCGGGACGAAACCTTATGCCAAGCGACACTATCCAGGAGTATTTGGTCAATGAATCTTTGCTCAAAAAACTGAACATTCAGGACCCTCAACAGATTTTGGGCCGTAAAATGGAAACCTACCTGTCGCCAGTGGCTTTGCCCATCGTGGGCGTAGTCAAAGATTTCCATCTACGCTCACTGCACGAACCGATTCAAGCCTGTTTTATTACCACTCAAACGGAAAGATACAAAAAAATAGGCGTTAAGATTCTGGGTAAAACTCCCGACAAAACACTATCATTGATTGAGCAAGCTTGGCAAAAACGCTATCCGAATGAGGTATTTACCTACGAATATTTAGATGAGCAATTGGCCAAATTTTACCAAACCGAAACGTTGGTTTTTCAGCTATCCGTTGTTTTTGCCGCCATCGCCCTTTTGATTAGCTGCCTTGGTCTGTACGGAGTAGTATTGTTTACAACAACACAACGCACCAAAGAAATCGGTATCCGTAAAGTACTGGGCGCTTCAGTGGCGAGTATCATTTCATTGATTTCCAAAGACTTTCTCCAATTAGTAGCAGTAGCCATTGTCATTGCTTCGCCCTTGGCGTGGTATACCATGAATCACTGGTTGCAAGATTTTGCGTATCATATTAAGATTAAGTGGTGGATGATTGGGTTGGCAAGCACCTTGTCTATCCTAATTACCCTCCTGACGGTGAGTTTTCTAAGCATCAAAGCCGCGCTGATGAATCCCGTAAAGAGTTTGAAGGTGGAATAAAAGTAATGGGCAAAAGAAAATAGCTGATTTATTTTCTTTTGCCCAATTTCACTATTTTTTTCTCTTCTGGTGGCTATTTCTTTTACTACTTCTTTTTTAAGAGTTCTACATCTTTCATCAACTGTGCATATGACTGTACCAATTCTTCATTTTGCTTTTGGAGTTTTTGAATGAGTTCTTGTTGTTCTTGAATGGCCTTGATGGCTACAACCGACAAGTGAGCATAATCTATGCCGTGCAGGTCAGCAATTTCCCCCGTAGCCCCCTTTATTTTCGGGGCTGTTATTACGTCTACCATTTCGGGGAAGACCTCTTTTAATTCTTGGGCAATAAATCCAATGGATTCTGTTGAATTTTATGGGCGGTCTATCATTTGATACCGGGCAGGCCGAAGGCGCATGATTTGACCCATCACATTCTCCAAATTTTGAATATTCTTTTTTAATCTGCGGTCGCTTGTATTCGACCAACCACCGTCGGTAGGCTGCATCCAACCTTTTACTGAAGTATTGGCAGTCCGTTCCATTATCTGTACTATACACCTCTGACCTCAGCTCCCAATTGTTAAAATTCGTACCATTTATAAGCACTATTCCTGTGTTATTAGTAGCCTGCCTTACTTCAAGCGTATATTGAGGGTCACCAGAGTTTATCCCGAGTTTTCCGTTTCCATTCCCCATAACCACATTGCCCCCAGGAATATCGTTCAGCACCACCCGCCCGCTGTTTTTGCCCGCCCGCGTGTAGGTTTCTTCGCCTATATCGTAATGGAAATGTGAATTGTGAGTGCTACCCGTCACAACTAATGAGCCATTTGTGTTGGCGGCACCGCGCGATATCCACATACCAGTAGTGGTACTACCCCCATTTCTAACGCCTATATTACCATTACTAAGCATTGTAAAACCCCCTGAACACTAAAAGCGGACGAGGAATTAGCTAACCCACTTCCGAATATATTGATAGATAGTGTTCCCGTGTTGGGGTCAAAAAACTGCGTAGCGGCATAGCCCTCTCCAATACGTCGTTGTAGATTACTGCCATCACGGTATTGATTGAAGCCAATTGTGGGCCAATTGCGCTGCAAAGAAACCCCTGTGCCGTCGGAGCCAAATACGGCAGAAGTAGGGCCATTACCCAATGCGCCAAACACCTCAAATTTTCCGCGCGTAGGGACTGAAATGCCCACGCCTACGTTGCCCGCATTGGTGGTACTCAAATCATTGCCTATCAATTGCCAGCCCGTTCCCGAAGCGGCGGTACTACCAAAATTGGCCCAAAGCGCGCCTGTCCAATAGCTGAATTGTTTTAAATCCGAATCGTACACCATCATGCCTTCCGTTTTGTTGGGCAAAGCATTTTTTGTAACGGTGCTCATTTTAGGTATCGCCACTCGGTCTGGAAAAATACCCTGAGCAAAAGTGGAACCATATACCATGACCCCCAACCATACAGCTGCGATTTTTTTCATAGTGAGAAATGAGTTTTTATCAAATTTAATATAAACCCATTAATAAAAATCACCCGACTTCGTAAACTTAGTATTCGGCAACATTCCCACCCCTAAGATATTGATTATCTGAACACTGAGGCACTTTTCTGGCCAATAAAATACAAACAATAGGGACTGAAAATATCTGTCGGAAGAAGCAAGTCACTACGTGATAAAAAGGGCAGACTCAAGGCCTGCCCCTACGGAGTTTATTTCGTTCGGCTATAGATTGCGCGGAAATTCTTCACACTTTCGGCGATTTCGGGGCCGTTATTTTCCCAGTGGTATTCATATTCTACCGAGATAGGACCTTTGAAGTTTTGGCGCTTCATTTCGGCAATCACGGCCTCTACTTTACAGTCGCCAGTACCCCAAACTACGTCGTGGTAGCGGCCTTCGGGAGTGTCTTTTTTCACGTCTTTAAAGTGCATTCCCAATACGTGCCCGTTCAGTTTTTTAAGACACTCCACTGGTTCAAGACCTGAGCGCACCCAGTGACCGATGTCGGAGCAAGAACCGACGTATTTGCTGCCGCCAATCGCAGCCAAGACGGTATCAGGATGCCAATAACGTGAAGGCTTGGGGTGGTTGTGCAGCGCCACGTTGATTTTGTATTGATCGGCCAATTTTCGTACCAATGGCATTTGTGCTGGCGAAGGCTCGGTGTTGATGTTCAAAACGCCCATATCTTTGGCAAACTCAAACAAAGTAGCCCATTCGGCATCCGTTTTGGGATTGACCACACCATACGCCACAATCGTCAATCCTTTCTCTTTTACCATCTTTTTCACCGCCGTACGCGTAGCGGCGTCCATGCTGAAATCCATTTTGCCTTGTAGCCCGCCGCCGATGGTTTGGCCTGGGAAAGCTTCTACGTATTTCAGACCGCAGCTGTCGATTTTGCGGATTGCGTCGGCAAACGTAAACAACCGAAACGAATAGGCTTGAGAGCCTAGTTTCCAACCTGACTTGTCTTCGGGCGCTTTTTGAGCCTGTACAGATAAAGCCCCCATAGAAAGCAGCAATCCGCATAGGAGGTATTGTGTGATTTGTTTCATAGAATCAATGATTTGTTTTTTTGGACAAAAGCAAGGCTGTACACCGCTTTACCCTTTGGAAAATGCCTTTAACCGCAATAGACGCTATAAAATCGCAGTGGACGCAAGAATATTTGCACTGCTCCTGCTGTCCTAAAGCGTACAAAGTTGTCCGATTATGGACAAATAACACAAGTCTTTTTTCTTTTTAAAGTACTGATATACAACTACTTAATAACAAAAATTTCTACTGGCAAACTATTTGCTCAGCAAAAATAGAAATAATACAAACCGATGAAACGGACGTATCTGGGAGAATTTGAAGAAATCATTTTACTGGCCGTTGCTGTGCTAGATGGCCAAGCCTATGGCGTAGTAC
>JAIXPV010000036.1 GCA_027486105.1 Runella sp.
ACTATTACGATCCTTCTAAACGGAAAGAGAAAAAATAGATTAAATTCGGACTAAGAAGAAAACGGTAAACATATTTCAGGATTAACTAAAAACGGTCAACTAATTTTAGGACAATACACTCGGGCGTTTGGTAAAAGTTATTTATATCAACGATGGATTGCTTCATGGAAAATAACCGATTGGTTGTGCAAAATTAGACTTGTCACTTTCCAATAGGTCACTTTCCAGAAGCACAGGTTGTTGTCATTTACAACATCCCGAAGTTATTCAAATAGTCGGTGATGGATTTACGAATCACTTCGTGGGCTTCCTCTCTCCCGTACACATTGGCGATTTCGCAGGTCATTGGTTCACCTGGTAAGTTTTTGTACGTCAGGAAGTAGTGCTGCAAACGGTTCACAACACTTTGTGGCAAATCTGCAATGTCTTTGTATTTGCCATACAACAAGTCGTCTTTCAAAACCGCAATGATTTTGTCGTCGGCCTCGCCTTTGTCAATCAGCCGCAAACCGCCGATGGGAATGGCCTGACAAATGATGTCACCATGGGGAATGGTGCTTTCGCAAAGTACGCAAATATCAAGCGGGTCGCCGTCGCCTTCTTTAATGTCAGTACGGCCAGACTGCTGGCGGGCAAAATCTGCGATGGCATCGCCGCAGTAGGTCTTGGGCACAAAACCATACAGCGCCGGAACAATATTTGAGTATTTCTGAGGGCGGTCAATTTTTAGATAACCCGTCAGCTTATCAATTTCGTATTTAACTGTGTCGGTCGGTACAATTTCAATAAAAGTTGTCACGACTTCAGGGGCCTTTTCCCCGATGGGGATTCCGTGCCAAGGGTGCGATTTATAGACTGTTTTCATTTGTTAAATTGAATCTTTAGACAAACATTGGAAAATTTTAGAGAATTACCGACTTTGCATTGGTAAAAATCCAAATGATTAGTGAAATAACCGCATTCGCCATGCTTCAAAAAAATAAATTACGTTTATTTTTACTTTTTTCTGAGGTTCCTCGAAAACGCGTTTTACCCAGAAAATAGTAAGGTCAATCACATGGTGCGGCTTTTGTACCTTAACCTTTATAAAACCAAATACCGACTTTTTTTCATCAATTCTAAAAATCAATGAACGAACTGAAAGTACCCACTATGGCCGAAATGGCCGCCGCTGGCGAAACCCCCGAAGTGTTGTTTTGGGTCGGCTGTGCGGGCTCCTTCGACGACCGTTATAAAAGAGTGACCATTGCTTTTGTAAAAATCCTGAACAAAGTAGGCATAAAATTTGCCGTGCTGGGCACCGAAGAAGGTTGCACTGGCGACCCCGCCCGCCGCGCGGGTAACGAGTTTTTGTTTCAGATGCAGGCCATGGCCAATATTCAGGTGTTGGATATGTACGGCATCAAAAAAATCGTAACGGCTTGTCCGCATTGCTTCAACACCCTCAAAAACGAATATCCCGACCTCGGTGGCAACTACGAAGTAATTCACCATTCGGAGTTTCTGCAACAACTCATCAACGCCGGTAAAGTAAAAATAGAAGGCGGCGGTACGTTCAAAGGTCGTAAAATCACGTTTCATGATTCGTGCTACCTCGGCCGCGCAAATGATATATACGAAGCCCCCCGCGCAGTTTTGGAAGCTCTCGATGCCGATTTGATCGAAATGAAACGCTCCAAAGCCAAAGGCCTTTGCTGTGGCGCGGGCGGTGCGCAGATGTTTAAAGAACCTGAAAAAGGAAAAAAAGACGTTAATATTGAGCGTATTGAAGAAGCCCTCGCCACGGGTGCCGACACGATTGCCGTGGGCTGTCCGTTTTGCATGGTGATGATGAGCGACGGCGTCAAAAACAAAGAGAAAGAAGACTCCGTCAAAGTCTTTGACCTCGCGGAACTTGTGGCGCAGGCCGAAGGTTTATAAGAAAGTTAGTGAAATAGTCATTAGGTAGTCATACGATAGGCATAAAGTAGATGTTTATAAACTGGTAGTCAACAACTTGGCAATCTATAACCACCCTTAACAACCCTAATTCACCACTCACTAATTTACCAATCACCATTCACTAATCACCATTCACCAATGTATATTCCTTTCGATCAAATAGATTTTGAAGCGCGTGTCTGGATTTATCAGTCAAATCGACCGCTGACCAACGACGAAGTGGGCACACTCACCGAAACCCTCAAAGCCGCCTTGGACGAGTGGGAAGCCCACGGCATGAAGCTCACGGCATCGGGTAAAGTGTTTCATAATCGGTTCGTTGTCATTGCCGTGGATGAAAGCAAAGAGCTGCCAAGCGGCTGCTCTATCGACAAGTCTGTGCATTGGTTGCAGGAAATCGGCCCGCGTTTGGGCGTCGACTTTTTCGACCGCTCATTGGTGTACATCGACGACCGTGGAGAACTTCAAAGCATCCCAGTATCGGGCATTAAAAGCGCGGTTAACGCTGAAGAATTAGCGCCCGACACCACCGTTTTTGACAATACCGTAACCACAAAATCGCAATGGATGAAACGCTGGAAAGTACGCGCTGATGCCACGTGGCTTAAACGCTATTTTACGGCGCAGAAAGCCTCCTGAGCCATTATTCATCCCAACATATTGCCTCTGCCGTGCCCAAAGCATGGCATTTTTTTATGCTTTATTTGCAAATTTTCCCACTCGAAAAGTGTAGAAATAATTACCCACCTTATTTATCCCTTCCTACATCACCATCAGGCCGTATGCGTACCAGCATCTTATTATCAGCCGATTACCCTTTCTTTTTTTTCAGTGGCACGACTATTTAAACAATTGGACTTTACTTAAGTAAATCGCTTTTTTATGAAACCAATCATTCGATACACCCTATTATCGCTTTCTATTTTTATCTTTAACAGTTGTCGTAAACCAGAAAGAACCGAAGAATTATTGCTGGAAAAGTTACAAGACAAAAAGACGTACGCAGCGCTTCTCAGCTATTCTTACGCCATCGGAATTGATACTGCACGGGCCGCTAAAAAAGGTCCTTTGGGGTTGTTGGAAGAAATCAGTTATGGCCACAAACCACGCTATATTCGCTATACTGCAAAGGTTTTACCCCCCGACTCGGCCCGAATTCATGAAGCCGCTTGGGACATTGTAGAAGGTAAAAACAAAAACATTGTCGACGTGTTGGCACGTTTAGAGCCGTCATTTCCCGTTTATTCTCAACTAAAAAGTCACTACGCCCGATTTATCAAAAACGGACAAGCCGACAGTGCGGCCATCGTAGCGGAGTCGCTTAATGCCTATCGGTGGATAAACAGACAGGCACAGGGGGCCCAACGCATGGTGCTGGTCAATACGCGCGGTGCATATTTGAAAGGATTTGACTCAACAGGTGCCCAAAAACTGAGTATGCGGGTGATTGTGGGTAAGTCAGACTCTCCAACACCAGGCATGGATACCTACGCCACCAACATCATTATGTATCCTTACTGGAACGTCCCGACCAACATCGCACTCCGGGAAATGTTGCCAAAAATCAGGGAAGATGAAGATTATTTGGAAGATAACGGAATGGCCGTCATTGATACCAAAGGCGACAGCGTAGATGCCCACTCCATCAATTGGGACGAAATCTCGGAAGACAATTTCCCGTATCGTTTTCGGCAAGACAATGGGGAAGATAATTCTCTGGGTTTGATGAAAGTAAACATCAAAAACCCGCTCGCGATTTATTTGCACGACACCAATGTTCGTACCCTTTTTGTGAGCGACCAACGCTGGCGGAGCCACGGCTGTGTGCGGTTGCAAAGCCCCGCGCAGTTGGCCAATTTTTTGGCGGGGAAACACCTGTTAGACGATGATTTTATCAATGAACCCGTCACCGATCAGAAGCCAAAATCGGATAAGTTAAAGCAAAAAGTGCCCGTATTTATTCTGTATTTAGGCGCAGACATCACCGAGGCGGGTCAGTTGGTGTTTTTCAACGACGTGTACGGTTGGGAACGAAAATCAGTTTGAGTTTCTTGCTCCAAACCAGCCAACAGTTTGGAATTTTTGAGGTAAGAATTATCGGGATAATACAAAAACAGCCCCGCGCCATTGCATAGCAGCGGAATGAGTTTTTTGGTATCGTCTACCGATACGGCTGGGCAGCCTTGGCTGCGCCCTAAGCGACCCGTACGCCTAATAAACTCCTCGCTTACGTAGTCTGCACCGTGCATCACAATGGCCCGCTCCAGCGCGCGGTGATTGATGTTTTCTTCTAATCCTTGCAATTTAAGCGACAGCCCGTGTTTACCTTGGTAGGTACTCAACGCCCGGTAAAAGCCCAAACTGGATTGGTAAGAAGAAGTTTTGTTGGAAAATTGGCGAGCAAACTCCTCGCCCGAATTGCGTCCGTGCGCCACATAGGTTTTATACAAAAGTTTATTTTCCTTTAAATCAATCACGTACAAACGTTTGTGGCGGGAAGATTGACTAAAATCGGCAATGGCAAGAATGGATTTTGCAAATTTTTCCTTTTGAAAACCCGCCCATGCGTACCGAAAACCTTCGAGCGAGAGCCCCGCTTCTTGGAGGCGGAGCGAATCATAGACTCGTCGCCATTGGGGTAAAGAATCGGGTTTTAGTTGCGTAGAATCTACCAAATGTTGAGTAGTAAACTGGGAGAATTGTAAAGGATGTTCTAACTTTTGAAAACCAACCAATGCTACAAAAGCCGTTACACAGGCGCTCACTACCAACATCACATTTTTCATCCGTTATTCTTTTTTTAAGTTTTTACTTCACAACTTTAAGTTTATTCTCTCACGATAGTTTTGAAAAAACACCGCTTTCCGTGTGTTTGGTTCCATGAGTTCATTATATACTCCAACGCATAGGTGTTTGATTTCTGTATAAAAATAGTTCGAAATTGACGATTCTGGCTTAATTTTGACGATAATTCTTCGCACACCCTCCTATAAATTCAATTCCTTTTGCATGAAAATTCTTTTAATTGAAGACGATATAAAAATCATTCAATCGCTGCGTAAAGGCCTCGAAGAGAACGGATATGAGGTAGATATCGCCTACGATGGCACGATTGGAAAACTGCTTGCGCGGCGGAATGACTACTTCGTCATCGTCTCCGACATCATCATTCCAGGCATCAACGGTGTGCAACTCTGCCGGGAACTCCGAAGCGCGGGTATCCGTACCCCCTTCATCATGCTGACTGCATTGGGGGCGTTGGAAGAAAAGCTCGTGGGTTTCGATGCGGGGGCCGATGATTATTTGGTCAAACCCTTTGATTTTTTGGAATTATTGGCCCGCATCAAAGTCGTCACCAAACGCATTCAGTCGGAGCCCGTCACCGCCAACGTACTACGCTACGCCGACCTCGAAATGAACCTTTCAACCCGCGAAATAACGCGCGGCAGCCAACGAATTGATTTGACGGGTAAAGAATACGCCTTGCTCGAATTTTTGCTACGAAACTCCGAAAGGGTACTGTCTAAAGTAGACATTGCCGAGAAAATCTGGGACATCCGTTTCGACACCGGCACCAACATCATTGAAGTCTACATCACCCTTTTGCGCAAAAAAATAGACCGGGATTTTCCCGTCAAACTCATCCACACGCACTATGGCGTAGGCTATGTGCTCAAACAAGAGGCATAAATGCAGATTCGGACCAAGCTCACCGCACAATTCGCGCTGCTCGTATCGGCCATTATGCTAATGGCGTTTATCACCATTTATTTGATACGAATGACCTACGTTGAGCAGGAGTTTTATAAACGGTTGCGGCACAAAGCCATCACCACTTGTGAGTTATTGGTAAAAGTAGAGGGCGTTGACTCTAAGCTGCTTAGAAAAATTGACAAGACCAACTATGATGTATTGCACAACGAAAACCTGACCATCTATAACCACAGAAATGAAGAACTTTACACCAGCAATGAGACCCTCTACTACACCATAAACCCCGAACTTTTCGACCAAATACGGCTCGAAAAAGAAGTGCAGTTCTCAGAAGGGAAAGCAAAAATCATCGGAATTGTGTACACCGACCGCTTCAATCGGGTAGTGTGTATTGCGGGGGCTGAAGATAAATACGGCGACGAAGAACTGCGCAGCCTATGGCGAATTTTGACGGGCATGTACTTTGGCGTGATTGGGCTGGTGATTGTTGCAGGTTGGTATTTTGCAGGTCAGGCCATGAAACCCGTTTCCAACGCCATCGGACAGGTGAACCAAATTTATCCTAAACTCATGGAACAACGCCTGACCGTCCAAAATCCCCGCGACGAAGTAGGGCAACTAACCAGCACGTTCAACAAACTACTGGATCGCATCAGCGAGGTGTTCAGACTGCAAAATTTGTTCATTTCCAACGTATCACATGAACTCAAAAATCCCCTCATGCGCATCGGTGCGCAGCTAGACGTGGCTCTGCTCAAAGAACGAACTGAGGCCGAATATCGACAAACGCTACTATCTATACGAGAGGATATTCGGGATTTGGGGCAACTCTCCGAAACTCTACTCGAACTAGCCAAAGTAAACGACCAAAACCGCAGTTTGATTTACAACGACATCCGAATTGATGAAATCGTTTGGGAGGCTCGTGATTTATTGCTCAAAGCTGAGCCTTCCTATCAAGTGCATGTCCGACTCCTGAGCACGATTGAAGACGACAATCAGCTCATTGTTAAAGCCAATGCCCACCTGATGAAAACCGCCATTGTCAATTTGATGGAGAATGGATGCAAGTTTTCCCCAGATTCAACCGTAGCGGTCGATGTATTTCCGATGGAAACTGACGTTGAAATTCGGTTTACCAATACAGGAACCGTCATTTTACCCGAAGATTTACCCTATATATTTCAACCCTTTTTCAGAAGCGACAACACAACCAATATCAAAGGCTACGGAGTAGGGTTATCGTTGGTGGAGCGCATCGCCAAACTGCACAATGGCAACATCAAAGTAACATCCGATGCAAGCGCCCTGACCACTTTTTTCTCGTTACTCATTCCCTATCGCCATTGAGTTTTACCCACATTGAACGCCCCTTACTTTTTTCGATTTCCTTCTTTTTTAGTAACTTTTTAATAATTGCTTCATAAGTTCTTAAGGATTGCCCTGTTTCTTTGCTATTGAAATACAAGGGATTGCTGCAATAGCTATGGGAGCTATAAAGTATTCTCAATGCGCAGCTCTGAATGAAGACACGAATTTTGCCGAGATACGGCAACGCGTACGACCGTCAGCGCCGAAAACACAACCGACGCAGTGCAATTATCAGTCTTTTGGCCCTGTTGGCGGGCTTGATTTTCGTCTGCTTTTACCAATGGATGGCGCAACGCAACATGACGGAAATTACGAACCGAGCGCTTTTGCGGCAAGACTCGCTCGAAGCCGTTAAGTTGTCGCAGGATAAAGTTATTTTTTTGATGAGAGATACCATCAATCAACTAAGGAAAACAAACCTACGCCTGCAACAACAGCACTTTACGCTCAAAAAAAGCAGAAAATGAAGGTAACATACGATTTGGTTGACTAGCAATGACGAGCGAGATATCCTCACTCGTCATTCTTAATTTTGTTGGTTGCAGTTAGGGCATTTTTTATTCAACCATTCCCCAAAATTATTTTTTTTTAATTGCTGCTTAAGGTGTTGTTAAGATTGCTGGAAGACCTTTGATTGTTAATTGTCCTGAGTGTTTGCCTCGCCCAAGCGGGAAAATCTCCGCTTGGGTTTTCTTCCTAATCTATCTTCCAAACATCATTTCTATGAACAACGTTACCGTTATCATTCCAACCCTCAACGAAGAAGCCACCATTGCCAATGTTATTCGAAAGGCCCAAAATTGCGCCTACGTTCATGAAGTAATCGTTATCGACGACCAATCTTACGACAATACGGTTGAAGTAGCCCTGCTCACGGG
>JAIXPV010000185.1 GCA_027486105.1 Runella sp.
AAAGATACAAAAACCAAAATTGAGACTTACGAAGCAGGCCTGAAAAAGGGCTTTGTGATGCACCACAACTGGGTCGTGAATACCCCGATGGAAATGGGCATTGCCGATAAAGAAAAGGCCCTTACGGCCTTGGAAACCGCCAAAAAATTCACCAATCCTTTCGGAATGTTTGTGACGGGCATCGACCGCGACGAAACCGCTGGCAGCGACGAAGGCTCTTTTGCCGCCGTATCCGACAAAAAAGTATTTACCTACACGGGCGCCGTCATGACGCTACCTACGGGGGTGCAGGCCGTTGCCGAAAACAACTACGGTCGACCCAATGAGGCCTACAATTTGCTCAAAAAGATGACCAAATCGTTTAGTTATGCATTTCCCGGCTCCATTTATGAGGTTTCGCCCGATTATGGCATGATGACCCAAGCCTGGAACATGTACGCTTTTGGGGAGCCCATCATCAAGCAATTTTTTGGCATAAAGCCTCTCGCCTACCAAAAACAAATCACGCTTTCGCCGCTACTCCCCACGGCATTGACCGAAGGGCAGATTGAAAATGTGCCCGTCGGAACAAATGAAATTGCGGTGGCGTTCAAACAAGCAACAGACAGCGATACGTTTAAAATCAACCAAAAATCTGCCGAATGGAAAATCGTTTTGTCCCAACCCAAAGGCAAATACACCAGATGGATTTTGAATGGCAAAGCTGTACAACCCCAAATCATTGGCGACAAAGAACAGATCTCAGTTTTGGGGAATACCGTTCGCTTAGAGCTTATTAAATAAAAAAACAGCCACTAGAAAATGAAGACTGCCCAAAACAAAGACCTTATTTTACGGGAAAAATTGGCCATCCAACGAACAATTTTGGCCAATCAATCCACATTTTTGTCATTTTTGCGCACGTCAATGTATTTTCTGGTGGCTGGGCTGAGTATGAAAAGTCTGTTGAAAATAGAAAGTGCTTTGTACATTCAAATACTCTTCTTTGGGTGTTCATTCATCCTTATTGCGGTAGGTATCATCAACTATTTCAGGCAAAGCAGCAAAATAAAGGAAAGCGAAACCCACATTGGCAATTACAAAAAAGAGTATCTCGACTAAATACCCATCCAATGAAGTTAAGAAAATACAAAAGTGCTGACCAACAACAGATTATTCAACTTTTACGACTCAACACTCCCGAGTACTTCTCGCCCATCGAAAAAGAAGATTTAGTGTATTATTTAGCGCACCACGTCGAATATTATTACGTAGTGGAAGTAGACGGCGTGGTGGTGGGTTGCGGCGGCATCAATCTCGCCGACGACGGCGTCACTGCCAAACTCTCTTGGGATATCGTACATCCAGACCATCAGGGAAAAGGCGTTGGCAGTGCTTTGACAAAGTATCGATTCCAACGAATCAGAGAAATGGAAGGAATAAAAACCATTTCTGTCCGAACGTCGCAGCTTGTGTATCCTTTTTATCAAAAATTCGGCCTCGAACTCAAAGAAATCGTAGAAGATTTTTGGGCCGAAGGCTTTGACATGTACCGCATGGAATGTGATTTAGACATGACCTAAAACTAAAATTTTTCACACAAAGTCGCCGGAAACCTACTATTTGCTCCTCTGCGACTTTGCGTGAAAAAATTCCCTTCACTGATTTTTTTGAACTGATGCTGACTCGAGCCTACGAAGCAATAAATAACGTAGCTACGGCCAATACTTGCTCTTTGGTCAAGGGCTCGTCAAATGCCTCGGTGACGGCATTGGCCGAGAAGCTACCGAGCGTTTTGACGTCTACCCCTGCTTGGGTTGTATTCTCTTCTCCATTATAAATGGCCTGAACAACGGCGTTATCAATGCCACTGTCTTTACCAGTTATCCACGGCTTCACCGAAGCGCCATTGGCTTTCCGCATCTGGCGAATGTGGGCCGCATGACGAGCCTCCACTGAGTGAATATTAAGGGCAGCCGTAAGGACGGCGTTTTGTTGTACCAAATTGGGCGCTTGCCCCTTGTAAGCCCGAACGCCAGTATCTTCTAGCGACTGAGCCACTGCCAAAAACAATTGATAATTGGTAAAAGCCGTGGCAAAAGGCCCCGTACCAGTGCCTTGTCCACCAGAAAAATCAAAAGTAGGCTCTACCACTGGTGTTCCACCTGCTCCAGTGATGGCCGTTTTCAGAAAATTAACGTGCGCTTTTTCGTGGTTCATGATGGTCGTGATGGCCGCAGTGGGCGCTCCTGCAGGAATCAAACCTGCACTTGCCAACGCTTTTTCGTAAAAACGATACTCAAGGTATTCGAGGGTAAGGGCGTAGTTCAGCACATCCACCACATTGGTGGTAGATTGGCCATAAGCCTTCTGAAACATACTGCCCACGGCCAATGGCACCGCTGCCATGGTTAGTTTTTTACCCAAATCGGCAAAGTCACGCAGTGCCTTACGGCGGCTGTTGAGGCGGTCACTCATTTCAGGGTCACGCTACTCAATCATATTTAATATTTTCAAAAAATCCATGATATTCCCTTGGTTATGCCAATGTACCGGCGTTGATTTTTGTTTTGATAAATGGGGCGGCTGCCATTAATACTGCCGATGGCTCTTTAGACATTTCCAAGCCGTTGGCGTCGATAACGGTGCTGTCGGCAAACGTTCCGTTGCTGATTAAATCACGGATATAGGCAGCATGACGCGCCTCTACCGACACAATTTTTCCAGCAATGGCCAGCAAATCGGGCGAAGTCAGGAAACGTCCCGCTCCGTTGTAGGCCGCCACTCCCAAATCCTCAAAGGTTTTTGCGGCATTCAGCACACTTTCACGTTTTGAGAAGTCAATCGAACTAAAATCAACTTCCAATCCACCAATGGCATTGGCCCCAAGAGCAGCCTTAAAAAATTCGCGGTGTGCCATTTCATGGTCTCTGATGTCGGTCAATAAAGACCTTTCGTCGGCGGTAATATCTGAGAATTGAGACTCGATAACCCGCTGATAAAAAGCCGCTTCAAGTTGTTCCAATGCATACGCATAATTCAACACCGCGTTGTCGCCCGTACCAAAATTCACCTCTCCCGCCACAATCACTGGGTTGTCCTCTTTACATCCCGTCAAAATCAGCGACGTGGCCGCTGCCGTTCCTCCAGCCCATTTGAGAAATGAGCGCCGATGCACACCCTTTACGAGCAAACTGGTGTTGCTTTCAAGGGATGATGGTGTGTTTTTTAAAATGTTCATACAATTGGTTTGTTAAAAAATAGTAATGAAACTAATAAAGGCAAAAACAAGTGGTACTCATTTATCGTCGTTCCGCAACCGTTATGGGTTTACTTTTTAACGTACGGTATTTTTTAGGCAAATAGATTTAGAAGATTTTTGATTTTTTAATCAGAAACTTCCGAAGGCTTCTATTAGTCTTTCAGATCGCGCTTGAGTTCATCGATATTTTTCTGGAAATCTGACTTAAATTCTTTCCAATCGCGTTTCAATCCTCCTTTAAGCTCGGCAATATCGTTGTCTACATCCTTCAGGCGGGCATCCAATCGGTCCCTCTGCGCCCGCAAACGACTCTTTTCGGAGCTATTGGCCTTTTCTATGTCGCGGTCTAACTTCTCAATACGACTTTTGATTTCCATCCTTCTTTCCTCCATCGTCACCAAAAACTCTCGCTCTTCTTGCTTGAGTTCGTCCACAATCTCTTGACGTTTGGCGGTGGCTTCCTCTTTCGCTTCTGTCAAATCTTCGGTTACTTCAGCGCTTGCTTCTTGGGCTTCTTTTTGGGCCTCGGTCAATTCTTCCTTGGCGTTTTCTTGCTTGCTTTCACAACCCACAAACACTAATCCACCAACCAAGAGCGCTACTGTTAATATGTACTTTTTCATAAATTTTCAACTTAGATTTTAACAATAATCATTGATATGTTTTGATAGGATAAAAACTTTGTACCAATCAATAAATCAACTTAAAGCGGGCAAAATACAGCCCCAACTTTCTACAAAAAGGGCAAAAAACTACCCGACCCGAAAACCAGGAAGAGCCCAATCAGGCATAATATGGGTGGCTCAATTGTTTTATAAAAGCAACGCAGCCAGTGTATTCCTCCATAACTCCATAAACCGATAAAAGACATGCAAACATCATCAAACAGCAATTCCAATACCTCCATCGGAAATTCCGCAGCAGACTTGTGGATTCCAGAGGCGGAGCAGCCCAACGAGGCCGCCAACGAAGTATATGATGAACCAAAAAGCCCAAGAAATGTAGCGCAGGAAGCCAAGGAGTTTCCAGAATGGTCTATCATTCATAACACCAACGATGACGGCCAACCCGACGAGGCCCATGAGGAATTTTTGACGCCTTCGGGCAATAGTTTTATTGACAAAGCAAAAAAAACGGGATAATTCTCCATCAAAAAAGGCTTGCCGATGGCAAGCCTTTTTTGAGAAACATGAAGTAACTAAAGTATCTAAACGGGTACTTTTTTACCTCCCGCCGCAATAGATTTATAAATCGCTTCTATCACTTTCATATCTTTCAGACCTTCTTCGCCCGATATATTGGGTTCAGGTTTTCCGTTCAGAATACAATCGGCCATGCCGTCCATTTGCCAAGTTTGATGCATCTTGGTCGTGTCCCAGCTCATTTCGCCTTTGTGGGTGCGGCCTTTTATGGGACCGTAGCCAAACGCAGGGCCAAGTTCGACAAAGCCTTTTTCGCCAATTACGTAGAGGCGTTCAAAGTTATTGAAATTGTAAGTAGTTGAACATGATGCTATTACACCGCTCGGAAAACCCATTTGCCAAGTTACGGTCTCGTCAACTTCCTTAAATTTGACGGGGTCAGTTTTGGCTTCTTCTGCCGAAACCCAAATGGGCTCTTCCCCCGTGGCGTAGCGAGCGCCATTGATACAATAAATACCCACATCCATCAGCGCGCCTCCACCCGCGAGGGCTTTTTTGAGTCGCCATTGATTAGGGTTCCCACTTTTGAAGCCGTCGTAGGTATTTACATGCATAATTTTGCCCAATTCGCCCGATTCGCGCATCCGTATCAATTCGCGGGTGTAGGGTTCGAAGTGCAGTCGGTAGCCAATATATAGTTTTACATTGGCTTTTTTACAGGCTGCAATCATCTCTTGTGCCTCTTTTACGCTGACACTCATGGGTTTTTCACAAATGACGTGTTTGCCCATTTTAGCGGCCCGAAGCGTATATTCGTGGTGCATTGAATTGGGCAGCGTAATGTAGACTGCGTCGATATTGGGATTGTCTTTGATTTTTTCAAAGTCTTTGTAATCGTAAAAATTGGCTTTGTCCAAACCAAATTTATCCGACCATTTTCCAACTTTTTCGGGCGTTCCAGTTACTCCACCCACCAATTTGGCCAATTTGCAGTCTTTCATGGCGGTAGCCACCCGCTCTGCATAACTTCCTAGGCCTACCAAGGCCACTCGAAGTTGTTTGTCGGCCATAGGGCTAGTTTCAGGAATCACTGCGGCCTCCGCTGGCGTCAGTGCAGATGCCAAAGGCAGGGCTAGCGCTGAGCCACCCATCTTTAGAAGAAAATCACGACGAGATTTCATGAAGTTGTTACAGTTAGTTTCTCTAAAAAGCACCAATACGTCGTTTTCTATGGTTGCTACGGCTAAATTTGTCAAATACATTCAAAAGAAGTTTGTCTATCTTTGTTACAAAAGTCCTTAGAATGCCATTTATCTTCAAACAAAACCCAATGAAAAAATTTACGTTCATTTTAGCAGGATTACTCCTGGCACTTCAATCCTTTGCTCAACTCCAATCTCCCCAACAATTTTTCGGTTTTGCCCCTGGCGAACAAATGGTTCCTACACACCGGTTGTACCAATACGCCGACCACGCCGCCTCTCAGGTTCCTGCCAAGGTGAAGGTGATGTCGTATGGCCAAACGTTTGAAAAACGCCCCTTGATGATGGTCGTGGTAAGTTCTGAAGAAAACATGAAGAACCTGGAGCAAATTCGCACCGACCACCTCAAAAGCATTGGAATGTTGGCTGGTCAGCCTACGAGCAAAACCCGCCCAGCCGTCATTTGGATGAGCTACAACGTACACGGCAACGAAGCCACCAACTCTGCCGCTTTCCCCAAAGTATTGCACGAACTATTGGCTGGTGGAACCGTATCTGACAAAATCCTAAAAAATGCCGTTGTCATTCTCGCGCCTTGTCTCAACCCCGACGGACACGACCGGTATGTAAACTGGTACAACCAAAAAATAGGCACTTCGCCAAACGCCAATACCTCCGCTTGGGAACACGGCGAGCCGTGGCCGGGCGGTCGCTACAACCACTATTTGTTTGACCCCAACCGCGATTGGGCCTGGCAAACGCAAGAAATCATGCAACAGTTGGTGGCCGTATACCACCAATGGATGCCGCACGTTCACGGCGATTTTCACGAAATGGGTCCCAACAGTCCGTATTATTTTGCCCCCTCTGCCAAGCCCTACCACGAAGACATCACCCCTTGGCAACGCGAAATGCAGGATGTGGTCGGGACCTACAACAAACGTTATTTTGACCGCAACAACTGGTTGTACTACACCCGTGAGCGATTCGATTTGTTTTACCCCAGCTACGGCGACACTTGGCCTACCTACAACGGTGCCATTGCAATGACTTACGAACAAGGTGGTGGCGGCATTGCGGGATTGGCCTACGAGCGCCCCGAAGAAGGCGACACCCTGCGCCTTACCGACCGCGTAGCCCACGTAGCAGCGGCCAGCATTGCCACCATGGAAGCCATTGCCGACCGCTCAGCTAAAGTAGTGGACGAATTCATTAAATTTTATGATCGCAACCAAAACAACCCGCTTGGCAACTATAAGTCGTATGTGATAAAAACCGCTGGCGAAGAAGGCCGTATTAAGGCATTGAAAGAATTGTTGGATAAAAATCAGATTCGCTACGGATACGCCACCGACTCCAAGTCATTGACGGGTTATAATTACTTAAATCAAAAAGACGAAGCCTTCAAAACCGACGCTGGCGACTTGGTCATCAGCGCCTATCAGCCCAAATCCAACTTGTTGAAAATATTATTTGAAACCAAACCAAAACTGGAAGATTCGGTGACGTATGACATTACGTCGTGGTGCGTTCCGTTGGCATTTGGGGCTAAAACCTACGGTGTAAAAGAGAAACTTACACCTAGCGCCCAGCCAGCAACCGCAACTCAACCCACAACTAGCTTGGTAAACAAACCCTACGCCTACCTAGTCAATTGGAAATCAGCCGAAGATGCAAAGTTTTTGGCCGCGAAAAAGAAAAAAAAAATACGCGCTCGGGCGGCCGAAAAACCCTTTGAAATTGGCGGTAAAGCGTACGCACAGGGAACACTCATCATTACTCGTGCGGGCAACGAACAGCTAGGCGATGCTTTTGACAAAATCATTCGGGCAGAAGCCACTAAACTTGGTATCACCCTCAACGCCACCGAGGGTGGTGGGGCCACCAAAGGCTCTGATTTTGGTTCTGATTATGTTTTTAACTTAAAAGCAGCTCCGCGCATCGGCCTGATTGCAGGTGAAGGCACCTCAATGACCGCCGTGGGCGAAGTGTGGCATTTCTTCGATCAAGAACTAAAATACCCCATCACACTGATTGATCCCAACAGCCGCTTTACAAGCAGCCTTCCGTTTGCGAAACTAGACGTATTGATTATTCCTACTTCGTTTGGTGCGAATATCCTGCGCGAAAGCCAATTCCCTGCATTGCGCGAGTGGCTGCGCGGGGGCGGCAAATTGATTTTGTTAGAAAATGCTACCTCATTATTGGCCGACAAAGAAGGATTTGGCCTCAAAAACAAAAAAGAGGACGGCAAAAAAATGGACAAAAAAACATCGGCCGACTCACTCAAAGTATACGGCAACCGTGAGCGTGAGGCAGTTTCGGACGATACCCCAGGTAGTATTTATCGTATCAAACTTGACAATTCTCACCCACTAGCTTTTGGTTTTCCTGACCATTTCTTTGCGCTGGTCAACAATACCTACAACTACGACTTCTTGAAAGATGGTTGGAACGTGGGGTATTTGAAGAAAGAAAAAGAGAGCTACGTGGCTGGTTTTACGGGCAAAAACGCCAAAGAAAAACTACAAAATGCACTGTTTTACGGCGTAGAAGAAATTGGTCGCGGCAAGGTGATTTACATGGCCAACGACCCGCTTTTCCGTGGTTTCTGGTACAACGGCAAACTGCTGTTTTCCAACGCGGTATTTATGGTTCCTTAACGAGAACCTGGTTCAGGTTTTCGTAGAACGTGGTGCAGATTTTCGTAGAACGTGGTGCAGGTTTCTCAAAACCTGCACCAGTACAAAGCAAAAGCGCGGGACTGGGTCCCGCGCTTTTGCTTTGTATATCAATGTCACAGCGCTTATATCAGCCCTTCTTTTTCCATAATAGCTTTCAGCGTAACGCCCAGTTCGTCGGACGCTTTGACCAACGGCAAACGGACCTCACTGCTGCAAATGCCTTTGATTTCGAGGCACTTTTTGATTCCTACGGGGTTAGACTCGGCGTACAACGGTGCATCCATGTCCAGAAAACGGTACTGAATCGCGGCGGCTTCTTCCATGCGGCCTTCGAGGGCGTGCCAAGTCATTTCGGTAAATTCTTTCGGGAATGCATTGGCAATCACCGAAATAACCCCTCTCCAGCCCACGCTCACCATCGGCGTCACGTGGTTGTCGTCGCCTGATATCAACAAAAAATCTTTCGAACACTCGCTGGCGAGTTCCATGTACTGGTCAAAATTTCCACACGCATCTTTGATACCGATGATGTTTGGGTGCTTTGCCAATTCTGCGATGGTTTCTACTTTCATGTTGACCACCGTTCGTCCGGGTACATTGTACAGAAAAACGGGCACGGGACTTGCGTCAGCAATAGCCGTAAAATGCGCAATCAGGCCTTTTTGCGAAGGTTTGTTATAGTAAGGACACACCGACAAAACTGCATCGACGCCCGTCAAATCCGTTTGTTTGAATGTTTCCAGCACTGCGCGGGTATTGTTTCCTCCCAACCCATACACAATGGGGAGCTTTTTAGGGTTGTTTTCCTGCACAAACTTCAGCAAATCGAGTTTTTCCTGTGCGGTGGTGGTCGATGTTTCTCCCGTAGTACCCTGTACCACAAGGTAGTTAACGCCATTATCGCTTACAAAGTGAAGGAGTTTTTGGAGAGCAGGAAAATCAATGTCGTGGTTAGCGTCAAAAGGGGTCACAAGCGCAACGCCTACGCCTAAAAATCTGGTGTCCATTGGGTACTTTTTCCGTTAGTTATTAATTGAGATTGGTGGAGGTTAAAAAATCGGGTCACGACTTTTGCTGCAAAGGTATCAAAATTTGTTAATCAATCGCTTCCAAAATTATTGTGCAGGCTTCACGAATCTGCGCTTCAGAAATAACCAACGGCGGCGCCAACCTCATAGAATTATCACAAAATAAAAACCAATCTGTAATAACACCGCAGCCGTTTTGGCTGTTTTGAATGGCCCGGTCAATGATAGGTTTCAACACTTCAAAAGATACAAACTCTACCGCCATCATTAAACCTCGTCCTCGGATTTCTTTGATTTTTGGATGAATCAACAATCTTTTAATCAAATCCCCTTTCTCATTAACGCTCAATTCCTCATTTTCTCCGTTTCCCCCTGTTCCGTCCAAAATATCCTGCACTACTTCCAACGTAGCCAATGATGCCGCACAACTTACTGGATGACCACCAAAGGTGGTTATATGCCCTAAAATCGGCTTATTTTTAAAAACCGACATAATTTCTTTGGATGCCAGAAAGGCTCCGACGGGCATGCCGCCCCCCATGCCTTTGGCGCACAAGAGCACATCTGGCACCACGTTGTAGTGTTCAAACGCCCAGAAGGTACCCGTTCGGCCAAAACCCGTTTGAATTTCGTCAAAAATCAAGAGCGTTCCGGTCTCATCGCAGCGTTTACGCAGGGCTTGGTGATAGACTTCGGTGGGTACGCGCACGCCCGCCTCTCCCGAGATCACCTCAATAATCACCGCCGCCGTACGAGTCGTTATTTTCTCCAAATCTTCGAGTACTCCATGCCGAACATGGCGAACATCAGGCAATAAAGGCCGAAAACTCCGCTTAAAAAACTCCGCCCCCGCCAAACTCAACGCGCCTTGCGTAGAGCCGTGGTAGGCATTAAAGCAGGAAATAATTTCGGAACGCCCCGTAAAACGCTTGGCCAACTTCATGGCTCCTTCTACGGCTTCGGTACCAGAGTTGGTAAAATAGACATTGTCTAACGCCCCGAAGCTTGGCAGGATTTTGAACCCTGCCAAGGTGTTAACCAAAGCTTCGGCCAGTTTGACCTGCGGGGTTTCGATGTATTCGCCATACACCATCAAATGCATGTATTTATCCAACTGATTATGAATGGCTTCCAACACCTTTGGGTGCCGATGCCCCACATTGCTGACGGCAATCCCCGAAATCATGTCGATGTAGCGTTGGCCGTTTTGACCGTATAGATAAATACCTTCAGCGCGCTCAATGTCCAGCGCCAACGGAAAGTCGGAGGTTTGGGCGAGGTGATTATAAAAAAGCTGTTGTCGGTGAGAGAGTGCGTTGGTCATTGGAAGTTCCATTTTTCAGCTGCAAATATCAACAAAAAACCTTCGACCGAGGCCGAAGGCTTTTTGTTTTTAAAAATAACAAAGATTTGGAGCTATTTCTAGTAACCCGCATTTTGCGTCAATTGCTTATTTGCATCTATTTCACGCTGTGGAATCGGGAAAATCAAGCGCGGGCTGTTGAAGTCCAACGCGCCCACTTTTCCTTTCAAACGCTTAATATCGTGCAAGTTATGGCCTTCAAAAGCCAGTTCCAATTTACGTTCTTTTAAAATATCAGTAATGGTCACCTCGGTTAAAGCCGTTGCGCCAGCGCGAGCACGAACCATATTGATATCTGCCACGGGCGCAGCTCCTACGGTTGTGCCAAGGCGAAAATTAGCTTCGGCACGAATCAAATACATCTCTGCCAAACGCATGATAGGAACATTCCCAAAACGATCTAAGTGCTTTTGAGTGTACGTTAAATTGCTTGGGGGAGTAACAAAAAATTCTCCTCGGGTATCTCCTGCTTGATACAAAGCCCGGTGAGCAGGCAAAATACGGAAATCACCACGACCTGCGGTACCTGGAATTGAGCTTATTGCAGTCCCATAAAACGTATTAAGGCTATTAGCTCCATCTTGGGCGGTTACGGTTGTTGAGAAAATATATTCAGCTGGGTTTGCGCCACCGTTTCTCAAAGATGTATAAAACAAAGAACTGAAAGGAGTCACCAAACGCTGACGACCAGAAGTGATGACGCGGTTGGCGGCGTCGCGGGCAGAGGCATAATTTCCCTGCTGCAAATACACCCGGGCCAACATACCTGCCGCGGCATTCTTAGTGGCGTAGATAGTGTTTGAAACGGGCAACAAATTCTCGGCTTTGGTCAAATCATCCAATACCTGTGCATACACTTCGGCCACACTGTTACGTTTTCTATAATCAGCATCGGTTACGCTGCGCGTAGGCTCAAGCACAAGCGGCACCCCAGGATTGGCGGCATTGTCGCCATCACCCCATGTTTTGGCATAAAGGCGTACCAGTTCAAAGTACAAAGCCCCGCGAATAAAACGCGCTTCTCCTTCGATACGAGCCTTTTTGGCCTCTTCTACTTTATCCAACGCCGACAATACATTGTTACAACGGTTGATGGCGTTATAAGTGTCAATCCACGTAGTGCTGGCGGTTGAGTTAGCGGTGGTCAGTTGCTTATCAAAAATTTCGAGTAAGTTGGCAAACGTACCACCAAAGCGGATTTCACCCGCATCACCGTATAAATCGGATACGTACTGAAAAGCGCCCCCGTACACATCACCATCCTGAATACCATCGTAGCAACCAATTAAGGTCACTTCAACGTCTTTTGAAGTACTCAAAGCGGCTACATCATCAATACTTTGAGTGGGTGCTACATTGAGTTTTTGGTCGCAACCGCTCAACAGCGTCAAGGCCGCAGCGGTAAAAAAGCTATATTTTAGTAGTCTATTCATTTTCTGAAAGTCGTTTTAGAGAGGATTTACAAACCAATGTTGATACCAAACAAAAGGGTACGTGGCTGAGGCGGCGTATAGAAATCGTTACCGATAGCGAAGTTGCTGGTAAAGCTATCGGCACTTACTTCAGGATCCCAACCCTTATAATTGGTAAAGGTTGCCAAGTTCATCCCCGAAACATATACCTTCACTCTTTCCAGTTTTACGCGATTTACGAGGCTCGTTGGCAGTGTATAGCTCAATGTAGCAGTACGAAGACGTAGGTACGAACCATCAAAAATGTAGCGACTTGATGCTTGGTTTCCGTTGCCACGCAAAAAACGTGCTTCAGGTACATCGGTATTGCGGTTGTTAGGAGTCCAAGCGTTCAACTGATCTTTGGTTTGGTTATCTTCATAAATACCGTTGGCCGACGAATACTGACCTACCCCATAAAAGTTAACTTGGTTGCCATAAACTCCGTTGAAGAATACGCTCAAATCAATGCCCTTATAAGAGAATGAGTTGGTTATACCTCCGATAAATTTGGGGTTGGGATTTCCGACCACTACTCGCTGAGCAGAGTTATACCCTGAGTTGGTTACCGTTGTTCTATCAACGGAACCGTCAGCACCTGTGGTATTTTTGTAGAACAACGCATCGCCGTTGTCAGGATTTACACCCGCATACTCAACCGTGTAAAACACTCCGATGGGCTGACCTTCCACCACGCGGTTCATGTTACGAATCCCGCCTTCAATGACTTGACCTTGAATATCAGTCACTTTGTTCTTATTGTTGGCCCAGTTGAATGACGTATTCCACTTAAATTTACCCACAAAGTTTTGGGTATTTACCACAAATTCAAAACCCTTGTTTTCCAACTTACCCACGTTACGCACTTGGCTTACAAAACCAGTGGTGGCAGGAATGTTTACGTTCAGCAACAACCCAGAGGTATTTTTAACGTAGTAATCAATTTCCCCGTTGATACGGTTGTTAAGAATTCCAAAGTCAATACCAAAGTCAGTTTGATAGGTTGTTTCCCATCTCAAATTAGGGTTTCCGATTTGTGACGGCCGCTGACCCGCCGCACCTGCGTACCCTGCATCACCCTGAAACAGGCCTAATTGTGGGAAGTTACCGATTTCAGAGTTACCCGTTCCGCCGTAGCTGGCGCGGGCTTTCAGGAAGCTGATGATGCTATTGTTTTTCAGGAAGTTCTCTTCCGAAAGCACCCATCCCAACGACACCGCAGGGAAGAAACTGTAGCGTGAGTTGGCCCCGAAACGTGAAGAACCGTCGATACGTGCACTGGCCGAGAGTAAGTATTTATCGGCAAATTTATAGTTGGCACGGGCAAAATAAGATAAGAACCGGAAATTGGTTTCGGTACTACTACCGTCAGATTTGGTTGCCGCACTGGCAATCCGCTGGTAGGAGTTTGAAGGAAACTGGGTACCTTCGATGAAGTTGGTCTTGGTCTGCGATTGTTGATACGACATCCCGAGCGTAGCACTGATTCCGTGTTGGCCGAAACTATTGTCGTACGCAAAGAAATTATTGGTATTATAGTTTGTCACAAACGTACCGTAGTTGGCACCGATACCGTTGGTGGCACGGGTTTGGTTACGTACAGTTTGGCTCTGGAAATATCCTTCTTCCTGCTGGTTTAATAAGTCAACCCCTACTTCACTGCGGAATTTCAAGCCTTTAAAGATGTTGGCCTGCAAATAACCATTCGTAAGGTTACGAATAGACGTTGCCACAAATTTGGCGTAGTTGATTGAAATAATCGGGTTGTAGTACAAAGGAATGTTAATGTCACCAGGAGGCGTACCCGCTGGAAGACCCGTGTTGGGATCCAGAAACGGGGTAAGCGGTGTCAATGCCGCCATCTGCAATGGGTTAGAGAAGGCATTATCATCGGGCAAACGTTGGTTTTCGGTACGGGCCAAGTTCATCGTCAAACCGACCGAAAGCCAGTTGTTGGCTTGGTGATCAAGGTTTAGGCGCCCCGACATACGCTTCAATCGGTTACCAATAATCGTTCCCGTTTGGTCTAAGTATTGACCTGAAATAAAGAACCTTGTTTTATCATTCCCACCGCTCAACTGCAAATCAGCCTGATGCATCGGTGCTTTTTGAAAAGCCTGTTCTTGCCAGTTTACATCGGCTTGTTGGGGAGTTCCGTAGGTACCATAACTGTAATAATCCAAGAATCCGCCTGCTCCAAAGATAGACTGAGTAAAAGAATCTGGGTCATTTGGATCAATATTGGCCAAACGGTCACGGTATCCAGCCGCTTGCTTATAAAAAGAAATAAATTCTTCAGAATTAAGGAAAGGCAAACGACGGGCGGCAGTGGCCGAACCAGTTTGAAAATTGAAAGAAACATTCGTTTTTCCTGCCTTACCGCGCTTAGTGGTAATCAATACCACCCCGTTGGCGGCACGGGCACCGTAGATTGCTCCCGCAGAGGCATCTTTCAATACTTCGATAGACTCAATATCGTTTGGATTTATATCCGCTAAAGCGTTGGTTTCACCGCCGTAGTTACCGAAGTCTCCCGTAGTGATGGGCGTTCCGTCTACTACATATAGCGGCTGACTACTGGCGCTGATAGAAGAGTTTCCACGAACGCGCACTGTTACGGCTTGGCCTAATTTACCCGAACCTGAATTGATAAACACCCCTGCGGCTTTTCCTTGCAGAGCGGCATCTACGGTTGGGGTAGGCATATTTTCAATGTCTTTTCCTTTTACCTGAGCGATGTTACCAGTCAATTCGCGCTTGATTTGTGAACCAAAACCCGTTACCACAATCTCGCTCAGTGTTTTGGTATCCTGTGTCAGTTGAACATTAATCACCGAACGTCCGTTTACTTTTTCCTCCAATGGAGAAAATCCGACAAAGCTGAATACCAGCGTGGCATTGTCAGGGATAGAAATACGATAATTTCCTTCCCCGTCGGAGTTGGCACCGCGCGTGGTGCCTTTTACCGTAATCGAAACGCCCGGTAGCCCGGCACCTTCATCGGATGAGGTGACTTTTCCAGTCACGACCTTGTCTTGCGCCCTTACGGCAACAAACGACAAGCATAGTAGCATCCACAAGCTAATACGTAAAGTGTGTCTCATGCAATTTGATTTATTAGAGTTGATAAAAAGAAAATAAAAAATGGTAAACTGTATACATCTGAAAACAATCTTCTCCTTCTAAGCAAAGAAAGCGATTGAGATTATTCAATCGTAAAAACTACTAAAAATAGATTTTTGTTAATTGTATCTACAAAAAAGCAAGGGAGTGATTGTTTAGGTTAAGCTCCTGAGCCGATTCGGGCAGAATTATGAATGATGGCTCAACAACAGAAAGTACAAATTTGCAAATTGGAATATTTACACAAATCACCCTTTTTTAGGGATATTTTCACTTTCTATTTTTTTTTGACTAAACGTTTCATTCGCTATTAGTGCAGATATCTTCAAAAACCTGCACAAATGTACTGATTGATACTTAAAAAGTCAAAACATCAAGGAGATTCAATCCCCTGAAAAAGGGGATCTTGTACTACCTTCCCTCCCCCATTAAGGTTGATAAAAACAAGTACTTCCGCCTACCCAAGTAAAATCTTTGTTGAATCTTACACCAATCATTTCTCCCCTACTCAGCCGACTTAGGCTCGTCAATAGCTGTGGACGTGGGGCATTATCTTCCCAAACGTAGAGCATCCTGATTTCACATTTCACCAACCCATCGGGCGCTTCTATGACAGGCTCGTAGGTTACTTTTCGTTCTAAAATCCAATTTTCAGGGTCGGTTACTTCCTCTAAATCCTGCCGCGTAACGTGGATTTTTACGCCACTACCTGCAAAGGAAAAGAGGGGTTTCAGCACGTAGTTTTCTAAATCTTCAGGAAAATCATCACTGTATTCACTCAAAAAATGGGTATCTGGTACATAGGGGCTTTTCAAATAGGGAAGTGTATACTTGCTAATCCTGAAAAACCAGTTGGGGTGTCCAACCCACGTTACGTCGACATCATCCGTGAGGTCAAACTCCGTTTGGAGGTCGGGAAAATTGGTTAAATCATCAAAGATGAGTCGATTATAGATGCGTTTGATTTCGATGGTTCGACCGTCTTTTTCGTAAAAAAGCTGACGACCTACTTTTTTAATTTTAGTATAACAAACAGCTTTTACGCCCATCAGGGCCTCGGTCACGGCAAAATCAATCCGGGTCTTTTGCTGCTCTGGATAAATTTCCAACAAAATCACATTTTCGGGGTTTTCATTCCCCAAAATCACCGCTTTCAACTTCGCAATGTATTCTGCCTGATTGGAAATACCGCTGAAATAATTACTGAACTCGGCCGGAACAGGAAAGTAATCACGGAATTTTTCGGTCACGTAGGTTTGAAACCCAAAAATAGATGGGAAACCCTGCAACTCAATCAATTGAGGCATTAACTCACCGTTTTCATCTTTACAAATGGCAAAGTCGATGGCTAAAAACGAAGCATGGTCATTTTCATGCGGAACAGATTGCCCTAGGGGGATAGAATACTGGGTTTTGGCTTTATAATGAGGGCCGACAATTACATCAATAAAAGATTCTCCCGCCTCAATCAATTTGTTTTTAAGGCCTGCTGGCACAAAAACGGGGGTTTCTGCCACTCGAAACTCCAATTGGCCCGGCCAATCGGCCTGAATACCTTTGATGAATTCATTGTATTTTTCATCGCTAAAAGCAGCGTTGTAAGTTTGTCGTAGGGAAGAAATCATAGGTTATAGAGGGCGTTTACCCAAACAAAATTGCAATAAGTTGTTCTCACTAAAATGAAAGCTCCAAATTTACACCAACTGCACCCCTACCAACTGCTCCGCCGCCCGTTGAAGAAAAGTGGGAATAATGGCCGCTTCGGTGCGCTGGATTTTGTCGGGGTCTTGCAATGAATTGACCATGTCGTTGTACTTGGTCTCGCCATAATTTTTAATAATCAAGTTCCGTTTTTCTTCTTTTTGAAAATGGCGTAACATCCCTTCTCCGTCGGCTTCGGGGTGAAACTGCGTACCGAAAATCTCCCGCGAAAATCGCACTGCCATCACGGCCCGCTCCAAATGTGCCACGTGGGGGCGCTCTTTTTCGATGCAAAGCACTTTGGCCCCCATGCGTTCCAACTCATGATAGTTTGGCCCAATGACTTGATAGTCGCGGGAATCAACGGCGAAGAATGGGTCTAACAATTGGTCAAAAATGGGCTCTTTCAACCCAAATTGGGTTTTGTGCATCGGAAAAATACCGAAAGACGTTGACCGCCGCTTACATACCAGGCCCACATTCCAATGCAAACAGGCCATTTGGTACGAATGACAAATCAACATCAGGTGCTTTTTTTGCGGATGGTGCGGCTGTCGGTTGTGCTGCCAAATTTGGTCCAGCAACATAAAAAATGGTTTTTCCCAATGCTCACCTACGGGTACTGGGTTTCCGGGGCCGCCCGATGAAATATAAATATCGTAGCTTAAATCAGGGACTTCGCATTTTTGACGAACATCAAACACTTCGTAACTGCCTTCGATTTCTTCTTGTGCCAGAAAATTCTCCACCAATGTTTTAATACAACGCATACCCTCGTTGGCATGGCCGTCGTACATGTCCAAAACGGCAATCTTAATGCGCTCCATGAGCTTTTTGTTAATTGTGTTGCTAAAAATAAAAAAAACATACCGCCACATCACTTAAAATCTTCAAAAAAGAGTTTAAAGGCTGTGGCGGTATGGAACGTAGTTCGTCAAAACGTTCCGCAAAATTACGGAAATGTTATCGTTATTTAACGATTATGTATCAAGAACGGTTCAACTATTGCTCAGAATCTATACTTGAACCCAACGCTGTTCGCGGCTACTTTGGACGATTTTGTCGCACAATTTAAGTTCGCGAAGTCCGTCGGCAAAGGTCGGATACGTCGGATTTTCGGGACGACCATTGCGAATGGCGGCGTAAACTTCCTTAAATAATTGCTTCGACGTATCGGGGAACCCTTCATTGTGGCCACCAGGGAACGTCAATAAAGGGCGAACCTCTTCGTGCACCAATGCGGGGTCACGAATCAAGGACTGATTATACCCGTCGCGGCGGCCAATCCACATTTCGTTGGGCACTTCTGAGCACCAGTTGAAGGTTTGGTTCGAGCCGCTAATTTCGAGTGTGGCGCGGTTTTTACGTCCAGCTGCTACCTGACTGACCGTCGCAACGCCTTTGTTTCCGTTTTCGAAACGGTACAAAATAGAAGCGTAATCTTCGGTTGTGATGGGCACTTCTTCGTAGTCTTCGGCCTGCAATAGCTTGCCCGAATAAGTAGCAATGGCTTTTTTGGGCTTCATCCGGGTTTTATGGACGGTGTTGAAGTCGGCCATTACTTCCGTGATATGCAAGCCTGTGATGTATTCAATTAAATCAAACAAGTGTGAGCCAATGTCGGCCACGGCCCGTGAATCCCCAGACTGCGACGGCTCCAAGCGCCAGTTATAATCGGTAGGCAAAAACAGCCAATCTTGAAGGTAGCTTCCTTGCACCGAATACACCTCGCCTAATTCTCCTTTTTCGCGCATGGTTTTCATTTGACGAATAAGAGGGTAGTAACGCAAATTGAAGTGAACAGCATTCACTAATCCCAGTTTATCCGCCAATTCTACCAGTTCTTCGGCTTCTTCGGTGTTGGTGGCCAAGGGTTTTTCACATACCACGTTTTTGCCCGCCAACAATGCTTTTTTCGATTGCTCGTAGTGCAAGAAGTTGGGCGTACAGATGTGAACGCACTCAATAGAGTCATCTTTCAGCAATTCATCAAACGAATCGTAGGCTTTGGGAATCCCCAACGACTTGGCGCGGGCCTGTGCAATCTCAGCCGAAAAATCAGCAATACCAACGACTTCAACATCTGGCAAGCGACGAAGTGCTTCGATGTGTGCGGGGCCAATAAAGCCGAGCCCTACAACGGCTACTTGGGTTTTTGACATAGTATTTTTGGGTTTTGAACGTGGGTTTGAATTATTCTTTATCGGTGAATTATTAATTGAATTTCATTAACGTTTTAGGGCAACAATGGGGCTTTTCTGATAGCCAATACGATGCGCCACCACATACAACGAATCCCCTGCGGAGGCATTGATGGGTTGCGTATATACTTTCCAGCTTGGGTCTTTCCAACGTTGCTTATACCCAATAGAGGCTCCTTTGGTGGCGCAAGATAAAGTAATTTTAGAAAATTCAGGCTGTATTTTGGGCGTTTCCGTGACGGGGGCTTGCTCTTTACCGTTCCACCAACGGCGCACCATCTCCATTTCGGGTTCGGCAGCCGTATCACCTACTTTCTGAATCCACTCTTCGTACACTTTCCGCAATTCTTTCAGTTTAGTCTGGTATTGAGGTAGTTCGGCAAGATTATTAAATTCATACGGGTCTTTTTGGCAATCATACAATTCTTCTTTGGGTTTGGTAGGCCTGAACCACAAGGATTGAATTTCATTGAGTTTCCCCTGCTCTTTCAACGCCAGTATGGCCCGCATCGAAGGCTGCTGCAAGCGGTACTGAATATTTTGATAGTAGGGTTTTTCGGGCATGTAATTTCGTACATAACGGTAGCGGCTGTCGCGCACGGTTCGTACACGATCGTATTCTGAATCCATGCGGTCGCGGGCCGCAAAGGTATACTGACGAGGTTTGGGGGTCTGCTGTTTTCCCAGAAACGCTTGACCCTGCAAATGCGCGGGAATGGGCAAATCTACCAACGACAATACAGTGGGGGCCAAGTCCACAAAGCTGATGAATCGGTCGTCAACCACTCCTTTTTTACTTTTTTCAAAGGGATTTTTTACAATAAACGGCACCCGTAGGCCACGGTCATAGATTTCTCGTTTTACAAAAGGCAAACCATCGCCGTGGTCGGAATAAAAGAAAACAATTGTATTTTGTTCAAGGCCATCTTCTCGAAGCTGCGTCAGAATTTTACCCGCCTGCTCGTCCATCACCATAGCATTGGATAAATGCCTCGCCACGTCCAAACGCACTTCTGGTACATCAGGATAATACGGCGGCAAAACCACGTCTTCTGGTTTTACCAATAAAGGCTCTTTGGCCCGCACCCAAACCTGCGACTCGTGCGTAACGGTGAGATTAAAAATGGCAAAGAAAGGCTGATTTTTATCCGTTCTGTTGCGCCAATGGGCTTTGTTGCTACTTTCATCCCAAACGGTGGGGGGCGCTTGAAACTGATAATCTTCTTTAGAATTGTTGGTGCAATAGTACCCTGCGGCCCGTAGATATTCGGGGAAACATTTCACTTCTTCGGGCACAACCGCCGAATAACCTTTAAAACCAGGAGGATAGGCATCAAGTGCCACCGCTGAGGCTGCCAACGTGCGCATATTTTGGGTGCCGATAGACTGCTGATACATGCCCGTAATAATGGCCGAACGGCTCGGAGCACATACCCCTGCGGTGGCAAAGGCATTGGTAAACCGAACCCCTTCTGCCGCCAAACCATCAATATTCGGTGTTTTTACCAGTTTGTTTCCGTAAGCCCCTAATTGAAAACTCATGTCTTCACAAGTAATCCATAAGATATTGGGACGGGGCTTCGTTTGTAACGAAACAGAATCAGGCGCAGGTTGCGGAATACGAAAAGCAAAGAATGCGGCACATACAACCACCGGCAGAAAATAGGTATGTTTCATTCAAAAGAACGGTTAGAAGATGTCTCTTTTTAAGGCGTTTAGCGCCGATTTTTACTGATGCCTGTTTTCATCTCATTGATAAAATTTTAATTCGTTTAATAACTTTTAACAATGTTTCGGCCTTTTCAAACCTGTAAAGACGTACTTTTGCAAATAAAGCATGTGTAAAATTGTTCTCTTCCAATCGTAAAATCAGTGCGCGTGTGGCTATAAGCCTTCTCTGGCTGACCTTTCTGGGGGTTGGCTTTGAGGCTTTTTCACAGGTATTGGCTCCCAAAAGACTATCCACTCCCGTTTTTTTGGACTCTATAAAAAGAGCCACCCCAGTGGTGCCGAAGGTGATTTCTGCCGTGGGTATCAACGCCGACAGCACCCAAACCGATTCACTCCAATCCGATAGTGATTTAAAAAGTACCGTAAAATACAGCGCTCAGGACTCAACCGTCATGGATCCAGGGCAACAGGAAGTTCATTTGTATGGCAAAGCAAACGTCACGTATGGCAACATCATTTTGGATGCCGACTATATACGTCTCAACTGGAAAACCAACGAGGTTTTTGCGCGAGGCAATTACGATTCGACCGCTAAGAAGTGGATTGGCCAGCCCATCTTTCAAGACAACGGCGAAAAATACGATACCAAAGAACTCCGCTATAATTTTAAAAGTAAAAAAGGGTTTATCAAAGGCATTGTAACCCAACAAGGAGACGGTAACATCCGGGGAACGACCGTCAAGAAAGACGAAGAAAACAACATGTATGTAAGGGGCTCAATTTATACCACCTGCAACTTAGCCCAGCCTCACTTTCACATTGCCGCCCGAAAAATCAAAGTTATTCCCGAAAAACAGGTCATTTCTGGGCCTTTCCACTTGGTCATTGCCGATGTGCCCTTGCCCCTGGGCTTGCCATTCGGTTTTTTCCCCGTTCCGAAGAAAAAAGAAATCGGCACTTCGGGTATCATCATGCCTCAATACGGCGAAGAACCCAACGGTCGGGGATATTACCTGCGCGACGGCGGCTATTACTGGGCTATCAGCGAAAAAATCAACATGAATTTTACGGGGCAGATTTATTCCAAAGGAAGTTGGGGATTAGGGGTTGCCTCGACTTATTCCCAGAAATACCGTTATAGTGGAAGTTTCAACGCACGTTTTAACCGCAATTTGCAGGGAAATGAGGTAAAAGCCTTGAACAGACCCCGCAATGATTTCAGCCTTACGTGGAGTCACGCACCGGTGCCGCGAGGAACCTCAAGCTTTGGCGCTTCGGTCAACATCGGAAGCAACAGCTTTAACCAATTCAATGAATTTAGCACCACGCGGTACATCCAAAATGTGGCGAGTTCGTCGGTCCAGTACAACAGGCAATTTGGACAATTTGCCCGGATGGGAAGCAGCATCCGCGTCAACCAGCGGTTTCCAGACCGTTCTAAAGAAACCCGAGATTCGCTAGGACGCGTGACCAATACCGACCCTGGTGCGTTGGATGCAGGGATAGACTTCAACTTTGGAATTAACCAAATTGCGCCGTTTGCGCTAAAGGGCGGCACAGGCGCTTGGTACGAAAGCTTCCGTTTAGGGATGGATTTTAGCGGCGGTATCAGTGCCAACAATACCAGGGTATTCGCTGATACCTCTACAGCCCGGCTGGGATTTTCGCTCTTTAACCCACCCTCGGTAGTTACGCCAGAGTCAGGAGCACCCACTACCTACGCCTTAAACTCCCAGAGTTTACCAGAGTTTATTAAAAACGGCCAACTCACTGGACGCTTCTCCGTCCCGATTTCGTTACCGAATATCAAGTTATTCCGCTACATCAACATTACCCCTGGTATTTCATTGTCGGGAGAAACTTTTACCAAGAAGTTCAAATACGAGTATATGGGCAACAACAAAGTGAAAGTCGATACCCTTCAGGGCTTTTACTTTGCCAACAACGTCTCGTTTAGTGCCAGCATGAACACCCGGGTA
>JAIXPV010000321.1 GCA_027486105.1 Runella sp.
ACGGGAAAAATGTTTCCTGCCCGCTACAAAAACGGGGCGTTTATCGCTTTCCATGGCCAAGCACCTAGCCTCAAAAAAGGCTACATGGTAGCGTTTGTGCCTTTCAAAAACGGCAAACCGTCGGGCCCTTGGGAGATTTTTGCCGACAATTTTGCGGGCACCGACCTCGCCAAACCCACTGGCCCCATCCAGCACCGCCCCACGGGCCTCGCCCAAGGCCCCGACGGCTCGCTCTACGTTACCGATGATTTGAACGGAACCCTGTACCGGATTGCCTACAAGGCTCCTAAAAAATAGCGTTGATTTTATCCCATAAAGAAAGCGCACGCCATAGCTGACGTGCGCTTTCTTTATGCCTTTGCGGGCGTTCTCACCCGCAATAGAGGCTAGGGGCTACAAGGTTTTTATAAAACATACGATACGCTCGGCCTCAGTAAACCCTATTTTTTGATGAAACTCAATACTTGCCGAATTTCCCACGGGCGTATCAGATGCAATTTGGGTAAGTCCTTTTTGTTTGGCCCAGGCCTCCGAAACCGCCATGAGTTGTTTGGCAACGCCCTGCTTTTGGTACTTCGGCTTTACATAAATGCCCTCCACGTAGGCCACGGGCAGGTCGTTGGCCCCTTCTACGTACTCATGCCGAATGCTGACGTGCACAAAACCAATGTACTCCTCCTGCTCCCGAACAACATAGCAAATGTCATTTTCTGACGCAATCAGCTCCGCAAACTGTTCGTACTCTTCCTCAAATACGCACTCAGGCCACAGTTCCAACGCAAGTTGGGTCAGGGCTTGGCAGTTGTGGGTTGAAAGGACTTCGAGGTGCATGGAATAGAAATGCTTTGAATTTTGGGTTGATTTTATCTATAAATGAGAGATAAAGGCAAAGTGGGCTATTGTCAGACCAGCGTTGTAGGCCGTTATTTCTTTCTCCCAGTGGGTGTCACATACTGAAGTCCCCATTTACTCATTTCATGGATGATGGGTTGCAGAGAATTGCCCATTTCGGTCAATTTATATTCAACTTTTGGCGGAATCTGTGGGTAAATAATTCGCTCCAATATACCATCTTCTTCAAGTTCACGAAGCTGATTGGTAAGTGTCTGACGACTGATGTCTGGAATTACCTTTTGTAGGGTACTGTATCTGTTGTTGCCTTGTTTGATGTAATGAAGTATCAATAACTTCCATTTATTTCCAATCTTATTTAAACTATAAACAACAGGGCAATTGTTCGGATTAAAGTCTTTCAGCTTTCTTTGCCGTTTATTTTCCATTAGTCTAAAATATTTGCGTATGTAAAATAATTAGGATTAGCCTAGTTATGTATCAAATGTACATACTTTTGCGAATAAACTTTTATAAAAATCGGATAAATGCAGGCAGTACAAATTAGTCAATACGGAGATAATTCCGTTTTAGAAAACACAGTCATTCCCATTCCTCAACCGATGCCCAATCAAGTATTGGTGCAGTTAAAAGCATCATCGGTCAATCCTGTTGATTACAAAATTCGTTCAGGTTATATGTCGGGTGTTTTGCCTAAATCATTTCCTTTTACGCTGGGTTGGGAAGGCGCCGGAGTGATTACAGAAGTGGGCAATGATGTTAAAAATTATCAGCCGGGAGATGAAATAATGTTGATGGCAAATTTTATGCAGGGCGGTACTTATGCCGAATACGTTGCGGTAAATGCCGATGAAATCATGTTGAAACCCAAGTCTTTGTCTTTTGCAGAGGCTTCAGTGGTTCCTTTTTCATTGGGTACGGCATATACTGCACTCATTGAAGATGCACAAATTAAAGAAGGTCAGCAACTTTTAATACACGGAGCAGGCGGGGCCGTTGGACAAATGGCCATACAAATCGCAAAAAAAATGGGTATTAATGTAATAGGAACCGCCACAGGAAATAATCTGCAAGAAATTATTGCATTAGGCGTAGATACTGCCATAGATTATGCCAATACCGATTTTTCTACGGTGGTAAAAAATGTAGATGTAGTATTAGATTTGGTAGGAGGCGAAACGTTGAGTAAATCGTATGCTCTGGTAAAAAAAGGAGGAATGATTGTCTCTACTACACAGCCACCCAATGCTGCCGAACTAACAAAATATGGTATTTCTGGAAAGATGACGCAAACAAGGGCTAATTCTAAAATATTTTCTAAAATATCAGCCTGGTTAGAAACTGAAAAAATTAAGGTTAAACAGCCGCAGCTACTTTCGTTTTCGGATGCAAAAATTGCATTATCATTAGTTGAAAATAGAAAAACCCACGCTAAAATTGTGCTAGAATTTTAATTCATAAAAGCACGATTTTTTGACCCATTATGCCTGATGTAATGGCTGGTAACGGTTTTCGGCTTGGCGTTCGGGCGGGTTTCGGAGCACTTACTTTCAATTTAGAACTATTGTTTATTAGAAATCCGAATGTTCATTAGGACTGAACCCGCCATTTTGTCAAACTGCTTTTAGCGCTTCAGTGTTCTTTTTCGACCGTTGGTTTGTCGGTAGTTTTGATCGGGCGGTTGGATAGACACCCTCTTTGCCAAACTTGGGTTTTAGGTTTGGTTCGTGTGGCTTGGCAATGTATGTGGCTGGGAAGGTCTGGCATTATATATTTTCTTCTTTTTTCGTTTTCCACCATTGTCTTAACTCGATGATTTTGGGTTCTCCAATATTTATTAAACCTTTCCCAGATTCTAATTTTTTTATTTCTGTTTCTAGTTTGTATTTGCTGCTTGGTGTACCTGTAAAATTGCTTATTGCTTTGTAATCTTTGTTCTGTACATTTAAACAAATGGGTAATTTCACTTGCGAGGCAAAATCAAAGTCTTTTGTTTTGTAATCTTCCACTCCTTGAGATAACATTACAATTATTACACCTTTGGATCTTAAAAGTCTTAAAAGTTCTTCAAGTGTTTTTCTTGCATTTTTATTTTTTAAATAAATATGTGCTTCGTCAATTACAATTACATATCGTAGCGGAAATATATGATCAACTGGTTCGCAATCATTTGTTGAGCTAAAATAGGTATTGAAATATCGTAATAACAAAAAGACAACAAGCTGTCTTAATGTGTCTGAAAGAGCAGGAGGTAGATTTAAATACAAGCTCTTGTCTAAAATGCTTGGATTGTTTGTGTCACAATTAAAAATGTTAGTAGTCAAATCTTGAATACCAGCAAAAAGCGTATCTGGTCTTCGATTGTTTTCTTCGTAATATTCTTTAAGTGCTTCAAACAATTCATTAATGGTTGGATATGAACCGTTTCTACTGTCAAATAGGTCAGTAATTACATTTGTTAAAATATTTTTTTGAGCAACACCAACGCTTGGTACGAAAGTAGCAATAGTATCAACAAAGGCTTTGATACTAAAAGGTCTTTGTCTCTCATCTAAGCTAATTGATAGAAATGGGTTGAATTTTACTCCATTGTCATTTACTATGTCAATAAATTCACATTTTGTTACATCAAGAAATGGTTTCAACTGGGATGGATTTCCTTCACCTTTGTAATCAAAAAAGATAAACTTTAACTCATTGTTTGTATTCTTCGAAATTTGATACAGTATATCTTTCATCAATTGAGTTTTGCCTGAACCTGCCATACCTGCGATAGCCATATTTCTATTATCAAACTCTCTCAGGTCATTTATTTTAATCTGAATTATTTCACCATTTTCCGTATTGCCTAGTTCAAACGAGAGTGAAGAAGTGATTTCTTTCATTGAATTAGTTTGAACAAATCCGCTGTTAATTTTAACAGAATTAGACCTTAGAGTTAGACCATTTTTAATAGGCTTCAATAAAAATGAAATGTGGTCACCTTTGGTAATGTCTCCTTTTTCCAATTCATTAATCCATAAATCTAAACCATCTCTTAAATGCAATTTGTATAGTTTAATAAAATCATTTTCAGAAAGTCCTCCTATCGAATGCGTCCAGAGCGTAATGGTTACCTTATTATAAGAAATAGCAATATCTGGATGATGACCT
>JAIXPV010000545.1 GCA_027486105.1 Runella sp.
GATCGTCAACTCCGATGAGCGCCAATGGTCGTGGATGGACGAAGGGCTGAACTCTTTCCTGGAATACTTAACCACCAAGGAGTGGGACCGCGACATGGGCGGCGACGTGGCCGAGCCGCAAAACATTGTCGAATACATGCGCACCGACCCAAGTAAGCAGGTGCCGATCATGTCGAGCTCTGACAACATCATGGGTTTTGGCCCCAATGCTTATACTAAACCCGCTACAGGATTGAATATTTTGCGTGAAACCATTATGGGCCGTGAGCTATTTGATTATGCATTTAAAGAGTACGCCAATCGTTGGAAATTTAAGCATCCTACCCCAGCCGATTTCTTCCGCACCATGGAAGATGCCTCGGGTGTTGATTTGGATTGGTTCTGGAAAGGATGGTTTTATGGCACACAGCCCGTTGATCAGGATTTGACCGAGGTAGAATGGTTTGCGTTGGATACACAGAATCCTGAAGTCAATAAAGCTGAAGCTAAAAAAGCCGCTGAAGCTAAGCGCAATACCGTAGCGCGGCAGCGTGATAAAGATTATATCAAGGAAAGTGTAGTAGAGAAAAACCCCGATATGAAGGATTTTTATAATACCTACGACCCATATCAGGTGACCGAAAACGACAAGAAAAAATACGAAAGCTATTTGGCGAGTCTAACGCCCGACGAGCGCAAGTTGGTCGAATCAGGCTTGAATTTTTATACTATCAAACTAAAAAATAAGGGAGGGTTGCCGATGCCTGTCATTATCAGAATGCAATACGAAGATGGTACGGATTCGGTAGCCCGTTTCCCAGCAGAGATCTGGCGTTTGAATGACCAAGACATCTCGAAAGTCATTACAAGCAAGAAAAAAGTGGTTCAATGGACGCTCGACCCGTATCAGGAAATTGCCGATATTGACACCGAAAATAACAGTTTTCCGCGTCAACCTGCGCAACCTACTCGATTCCAGTTGTTTAAATCACAGGGAATTCAGCGGGCTCCTAACCCAATGCGTGAGGCGCTACAAAATCAGCCGCCAAAAACAGGGCAGCAAGGCGGAGCCAAAAATTAATAAGTAGGGGCGGATTGATTTCCGCCCTTTTTTTATGCAAATTATAAAACCTTTTATTTTTGCCTTTTAACAAATCAAAAGAGTGCCTAAACCCGATGACAATTATAAAAACTGATGTGCCTGTAGCAGTGCGAGAAGGCGAGCAATTGGATGTTGCCAAATTGAGTGCTTATTTATCTGAGCAACTGCCTGATTTTGGTGTCATTACAGAGGTCAATCAATTTCCAGGAGGGTATTCTAATCTAACGTATTTTTTAAAAACCTCTAAGGGAAAAGAATACGTTTTGCGTCGGCCGCCGTTTGGGGCCAAACACATAAAAGGAGCGCACGACATGGGGCGCGAATTCCGGGTATTGTCGCTCCTGAAAGCGGCAGAATACGCCAAAATTCCTGAGCCCATTGCGTATTGTGAGGATGAAAGTGTGCTAAATTGTCCGTTTTATGTCATGGAACGGGTGCAAGGAGTGATTTTGCGCGCCCAGTCCGCTCCCAAAATGGGCATTGATGCCGATACATTCCGACGGCTGTCGGGGGCTTTGGTGGACAATATGGTGGCGTTACATTCTATTGATATTCAGGCCACGGGATTGATTAATCTTGGAAAACCCGAAGGTTATGTGCAGCGCCAGGTGGAAGGTTGGTACAAACGCTACCAACACGCCCAAACCGACGAAGTGCCGATTTTTGAGCAGATATATCAATGGCTAGTGCAAAACCTCCCCGTCGAAAATTCGCCCACGCTCATTCACAACGATTACAAATACGACAACGTTGTGCTTAATGCCAACGACTTGACCGATATTTTGGCCGTGTTGGATTGGGAAATGACTACCGTCGGCGACCCGCTAATGGATGTAGGAACATCGCTTTCGTACTGGTCAGAGGCCACGGATGGAGCGTTTGAAAAAAGCTTTAATTTGACGTGGCTTCCTGGCAATTTTACTCGTCAGGAATTTGCGGACCGCTATGCTCAACAAAGCGGCCGTGATGTTTCCAATATTCTGTATTACTACGTTTTTGGGTTGTTTAAAAACACGGTGGTGATTCAGCAGATTTATGCGCGCTGGAAGCAAGGTTTTAGCAAAGATGAACGCTTTGCGGGGCTGATTATGGGGGTTCATTCATTGAGCAACAAGGCGGCCAAGGCCATTGAGCAGGGCCGTATTTGACCGTTAGCTAAGGAGCCTTTGTTAGATGCGAGCTACTGCCTAAAATCTAAAAGGCTCGCTTGAGAAAACCGCCTAAATAACTGCCCGCAAAGATGGGTAAGAACTGCAAAAATGCCGTAAACTGCGTAGCATCGGCGTCAAAAGGTGGAAGCAGCCGAAGGTTGTTGATGAGAAAATAAAAGCCTATGACGAGTATCACCTGCTCAATGGCAAGAATCCAGCCTTTGCGTGGCTGAAGTACCCCCAAACTTATGCCCGACAGTACCCCGACTAAAAAAGGGAGGTGAATTGTGGGGCCATAGAAGCAGCTTAGGGCTAAAATAGCGCTGGTAAAGACCGTAATGAGGGCATCGCGCGTGAGGGTTTTGTTCCAAAATGGCTCCATAAAACAACCTTTATTAAATACCAAGCGTTTTTAACAAAGGTAAGCCAAAGCCCTCAATGGTCATTTGTTTTTTTATTTAACGTCACTAATAATCGAACTACTCAGGCGAAGTAGTTCAATTTCAGTTACTTTGACATTGTAAGCTGCTTCAATCAGGCGTGATTCGGTGGCCACGGCGTTGCGTTGTGCTTCCCGAAATTCGATCGCCGTTGAGTTTCCGAACTTATAACGCTCAAACGCCAAATCTACGTTTTGGCGGGCAATTTTAAGGTTTTGCTCTTCAAAACTAAAAAGAGCAATGCTGTTTCGGTACGTATTATAGGTCCGTTCAAGGGCCGAAAGCAACTGCACCATTAGGTCAGACTCCTGATATTCCGCAATCATCGTTCCGATTTTGGCGTTCGCTTCACGACGGCGTTGGTTGTAGCCGTCATAAATCGGAATAACGAGGCGAGCGCCGTAGTTGAGCGAGCCAGTTCGGCTGGTTTTTACGCCAAAACCTACCTCGTTGTTAAGGGTATTGTAGGTATAACTTCCTAACAAATCTACTTGTGGCAGGCGGGCTGCTTTTATTTCACGCTCCGTTACTGAGGCAATTTTACGGTTTTGATTGGCGGCCAGTAAATTTGGATTTTGGCTTTTTAAACTTTGCTGCAACTGTGCCAATTCCAAATCTTTCCGAAAGGTAATGGTATCAGGAATCGTAAAATCAATGTTTAATTCCCTCATTAATAGTGCGTTCAGGGTTACTTTGGTGTTTTGTAAAAATTGCTCCTGCGCCACCAAAGCGGCTTGGTCGCCGTTGTAGTCTACTTGCGCGGCCAAATATTCCGACTTCGAGGTGGCTCCCACTTCGTAATTGGCTTTGGCCAATTCGCGGCGGGTGCTCGAAATATCCAACGCGTCTTTGAGTGATTCGAGGCGCTGTTTTTGGCGAATGATGTCATAGTAAGCCGCTGCCACCTGCGCTACGGTATTTTCGATGTTGATTTTAACGGTAGTTTTACCAAATTGCTCAATTTCACGCAGTCGTTCGGCAGTGGCAAACATGCCCATTCCGTCAAAAACCGTCCACACCAAGTTGATACCTGTATTTGAGTTGCGGTTTTGCACACCTCTTTGCACGAGGGGCTCGCGGGTGGTGGTCCCTAGCGGAAAAAACGTTTGGTTAACGCTGTTGTTATTGAAGTTGGCCTGCGATGAACCCGTTACGACGGGCAGCATACCAGCATTGCCGCGCGTGTTGTCGTTGTGGGCAATGGCTTCGCGGCTGCGTGCTATTTTGATGGCGTAGTTTTTTTCCAACGCCACAGAAATGGCGTTTTCAAGGGTCAAAAGTTCTTGAGAAAAGGAAGCAAAAGTTGGTACAAAAATAATAAACAGCAGTAGCAAAAATCGTGTCATACAAGCAAAAACGAAACAGGTTAGCTTTATTTTGTCATGTCGTTTAGCATCTATTAACAGGAATCTAGGCCCTCACAGGGCGACAAAACGCGTTTGACGTTTCAAAAATAACTTTTTATAACGTAGCTTTAAGCATCAATTAAACCCGACACGATGAAAAACTACTTTTACGCGCTATTCGCCGCCTTTTTAGCGTCATGCTCAAGCCAAGATAAAGCCGACCTAATTGTCTATAATGCGGCCGTTTACACCGTTGATTCTACCTTCAGCAAAGCCTCCGCGTTTGCCATTAAAGATGGGAAATTTGTACTTGTTGGCGACTCGGCTTCGGTGTTTGGCGCATACAAATCCGACTCCTTGGTCAATGCCGAAGGTAAGGCCGTTTATCCTGGATTGTACGATGCTCATGCGCATTTTTATGGCTTGGGGCAGATGCTTGACCAAGCCGATTTGGTAGATACAAAGTCACCGGAAGAAATCATCGAACGCCTGAAAAAGTACCAATCCGAACATCCCGAAGCGGTTTGGATTATTGGTCGAGGTTGGGACCAAAATGACTGGCCTGTCAAAGAATTTCCGACAAAAGAAATCTTGGATAAAGCCTTTCCTGACCAACCGGTGTATCTAGCACGTATTGATGGCCATGCTGGTTGGATTAACTCCAAAGCGCTGCAGTTGGCCAAAATTACAGCTGATACCAAGGTGGAGGGCGGTTTGGTAATTCTTAAAAATGGACAACCGACAGGAGTACTGATAGATCGTGCCCAGCAATTGGTGAAAACCCTTAATCCAACGCCAACAAAGCAGGAAATCACTTCAAGACTGCTCAAAGCGCAGCAAGTGTGTTTCCAATATGGCCTTACCAACGTAGGTGATGCGGGTGTGGAAACTGATTTGATTGACCACATAGACAGTTTGCAAAAAGCAGGTACGCTCAAAATCCGTTTGTATCCGATGGTGAGGGTGGGCCAGGAAAATATTGACAAAATGCTTAAAAAAGGCGTGTACGTCACCGACCGCCTCAATGTTCGTTCGTTCAAAATCTACGCCGACGGCGCTTTGGGCTCGCGCGGGGCTTGCTTGCTCAAACCGTACAGTGATGCGCCCGAAACGACCGGCTTTTTGCTTTACAGTCCTGCTGAACTTGAAAAATGGATTGAGCAATTGGCCAACAGCGAGTTTCAGGCCAATACGCACTGCATTGGCGATTCGGCCAACCGCCTCATGCTCAATCTGTACGCCAAATATTTGAAAGGAAAAAACAACCGTCGCTGGCGGATTGAACACGCCCAAATCGTAGATGCGGCCGATGTGCCTACGTTTGGGAAATTCAATATTTTGCCTTCTGTTCAACCCACCCACGCTACTTCTGACATGTACTGGGCAGCTGAGCGTTTGGGGAAAGAGCGCGCAAAAAATGGCTATGCGTTTCAGGCATTGCTTCAACAGAATGGTAAGGTAACGTTTGGAACCGATTTTCCGGTGGAGGCCGTTTCGCCGTTTTATACGTTTCATTCGGCCGTATACCGGCAAGATGCCAAGGGCTTTCCAGAGGGTGGTTACCAAATGGAAGGCGCCCTCAGCCGAGAAGAAACCCTGCGTGGCATGACGATCTGGGCCGCTTACGGCAATTTTGAAGAAGGCCGCTTAGGTAGCATCGAACCTGGCAAAGCTGCCGATTTTATCATTATGGAAAAAGATTTGATGACAGCTCCCGCCAATGAATTACGTGATTTGAAAGTACTGAAAACCTATGTAGCGGGCGAGAAGGTGTTTGAGCGGAAGTAAAAGAGAAACCGTCAATAATTCGTTAAGTCATCACCAAATCGTATTATCTTAAATCGTATCATTCCGTGACCCTACGACAACGAGTCTATAACACGCTAGAGTTTTCGGCCATCGGGCGGAGAGGGCTGAGTTTGTACATCAATATTGCGTTGGTTTCGATTATCTTTATCAACTCGGTAGCCATCATTATGCACACGGTTCCTGAGATTCGTCACCACCGGATTTATGAATCCATTTTTACTGATTTTGAGATTTTTTCGGTCATCATTTTTACCATTGAGTATTTTCTGAGGATATGGTCTTGTGTCGAGAATCCGCGTTATGAAAATGGTTGGAAAGGGCGATCAAGGTATATTTTTTCCTTCTGGGCCATCGTTGATTTCTTGGGGATTTTTCCCTTCTATTTCACGTTGCTTACCTCCGATTTTGGCATCATTCGTATTCTACGGGTATTTCGTTTATTCAGATTGTTTCGGGTTACGCGGTATTCGCACGCTCTCAAAATGATTCGGGGCGTTCTTCTGGAAACCAAAGAAGAGCTGCTTATCTGTTTTTCGTTTATTATTTTTACGTTGTTGATTTCGTCGAGTGTGATGTATTATTTAGAACATAATGTTCAGCCCGAACGCTTTAAAAGCATCCCCGCTACGCTTTGGTGGGGGGTAATTACGATGACTACAACGGGCTATGGCGATATGTATCCTGTGACAGCGGCGGGTAAATTTTTCGGAGGAGTCGTTCTTATTTTAGGAATAGCATTGTTTGCCCTTCCTACGGCTATTATGGCATCGGGCTTTATGGAGCAAATTCGTCGAGATAAAGGCCGGAAGTTTATCAAGTGCCCTCACTGCGACGAATGGATTGATATTCAGGAGGTAAAACACGTTCATAAACCAGATAACATAGATTGATGCGTATTGGATTGGACGCCAAAAGGGCTTTTAATAACCGTACTGGATTGGGGAATTACAGCCGTTTTGTGCTCAACGCACTGCAAAACTTTGCACCGCAACATCAGTATTTATCCTATACTCCAAAACTTAAGGCGGGGCTTTTTGACGAGTTTCCTGAAAAATCCATTCGATTGCCTGACTTTAAAAACAAATTGTACGGCGCGTGGTGGCGGAGTTATGGTATCAAAAAAAACTTAGTGCAGGATGGCGTTCAAGTGTTTCATGGGCTTAGTAACGAACTACCCAATGGACTATCAGCGGCTGGCATTAAGTCGGTGGTCACGGTTCATGATTTGATTTTTTTGCGTTATCCCGAATTATACCCCGCGATTGACCGTTTTTTTTACCGTCAAAAATTCAAAAATGCCTGTGCCGAAGCCGACGTCGTTGTGGCCGTGAGCGAGCAGACCAAACGGGATATTATTGAATTTTACGGTACTTCACCAGAGAAGATAAAAGTGGTCTACCAGGATTGTCACGAGGTATTTCATCAGACTAAAACTTGGGAAGTCTCGCCTGTCCTTCAGAAATACAATATTGGCAAACCCTATGTGTTGAGTGTGGGTACTATCGAAGCGCGCAAAAATCAGCTTCAGTTGGTTAAGGCTTTTCATGCGGCGCAATTGCCAGCCGCTGAACTGGTGCTGATTGGAGGAAAAACAAGCTATCAGCAAGCAATCGAAACGTACATTGCGCAACATGAGTTGAATACAAAAGTGAAGGTTTTAAACGGCGTTCCCTTTGCCGATTTACCTGCGTTATATCAATCGGCTCGGGTGTTTGCGTACCCTTCGTTTTTTGAAGGATTCGGCATCCCGATTGTAGAAGCCTTGCATAGCGGTGTACCAGTGGTAGCAGCAACTGGCTCGTGCTTGGAAGAAGCGGGCGGTAAAGGCGGCCTGTACGTTGACCCAAATAACGCGAACGCTTTGGCCCAAACGTTAACCCTACTTTGGCAGGACGAAACACTGCGAAAATCTCTGATAATGGAGGGACAAAAACACGTAAAGCAGTTTGCGGCTGAGAAAATAGCGAAAGAGTTGACGGAAATCTACGCATCTTTGTAGCCTTAAACTGCCTGACTGTGTGAGCGTCTGACGGTTTGGAACCGTCGGACGCTGGTGCTTCATTTGATGCAGTGGTTTTTGAATGTAATTCTATTATGCAATTTCCCCAACCGTTTATACAAGAACTAAAAGCCCAATTGGGCGACGAATACGCTGACTTTGAGGCGGCTTTGCAACAACCGCCTCCGGTCAGTATTCGGTACAATTCCGCCAAATTTCCTGATTTTTCCACTGAAGATACCGTAAAATGGTGCTCGGAGGCGCGTTATCTGGCGGCTCGGCCTGTTTTTACGCTCGATCCGCTTTTTCACGCAGGGGCCTACTACGTGCAGGAAGCCTCTTCGATGTTGATTGGTGAGGCTTTGAACCAAACCGTTGATCTTTCAGAGCCGTTACGGGTGCTGGATTTGTGCGCGGCACCAGGGGGGAAAACCACTCTTTTAGCGTCAAAATTATCGTCGGATAGCCTTTTATTGGCCAATGAAGTCATTCGTAGTCGGGTGATGATTCTGAAAGAGAATGTGCAAAAATGGGGCTTCCCTAACGTCCATGTGAGCAACCATGACCCCGAAGATTTAGGAAAACTAGAAGGGTTTTTTGACGTAATTTTGGTGGATGCACCTTGCTCTGGCGAAGGGCTGTTTAGAAAAGACCCCGCTGCCGTAGACGAATGGTCGATGGAAAATGTGCAGATATGCGCAGGCCGACAGAAGCGTATTTTGAGTGCGGCTATGCCGTTGTTAAGTTCGGGCGGTGTTTTAATATATTGTACCTGTACCTACAATGACGCCGAAAATCAAGACAGCAGTGCGTTGGTGGTGGATACGCATCAGTTTGAGGAAGTAAAGCTAAAATGGCCCGCAGACTGGGGTATTATAACCAAAAAAATGGGGTATCAATGTTATCCTCACAAGGTAAGAGGTGAAGGCTTCTTTCTGGCGGCATTTCGAAAAACGGCACAAGTAGATTCGTTTTATTATAACATGGAAAAGGGCGGACGACCGCGCTCGTTCAAGCCGCTGCACAAAAAACAGTTGAACGAAATAAGTCGATGGTTGCAAGAACCCGACGAATTTAGTTTTTATGAGAAGCCCAACGGCGAAGTGATTGCTTTGTTAGAAAATCAAAAAAATGATTTGATTGTGCTGGATAATTTACTGTTTGCCAAAGGATTGGGTTTGGAAATGGGGTCTTTTAAAGGAACTGATTTTATTCCTTCTCATGCCTTGGCATTGAGCACGGCAGTGTCGTATGTGCTGCCGCGCCTGGAGCTTTCGGAGGGCGAAGCATTGCAGTTTTTGAAAAAAGAGAATTTACTTTTTGACGCGCCCAAGGGTTGGCTGTTGGTTACGCATCGAGGGTTAGGATTGGGCTGGGTCAAAGGTTTGGGAAATCGTATCAATAATTATCTTCCCAAAGACTGGCGGATTCGGATGGAGATTCCGGAGTAGGGGCGGGCCCGCAGCGGCACGCCGCCGCGGTTCCGTTTGCGTCTGTCCGGATATACAATAATGCGTTTGCTCAGACATACAATAAAAATATAAAATAGATTTAATGATGATGGGCAGGAAGCCCGTACCACAGAATATGCCTTTACCGAAGTTACTTTATCTTTGTATTAATGATGGTTCTGACACGCGTATCAACAAAGAAATCAAGACCTTAGCTGCTCATTTTGATGTTGTATATTTAGGCATCGGTCGGGATGATTCGCAGGCGTTTGTCAAGCCTTATTGTGCAGAATTTTGCCTCATTCAAGGCCATCACAAATCTCTTGGTACGCTGGTTCAGTATTTTTTTGCGTTTGTCAAACGCTATTTTACTCAGTCATTTCGCAGTATTCACGTTATCAATGAGCAGTTATTGTTGATATTTTTTCCGTTGTTGATTTGGAGTCGAAAGCGGGTGGTGGCGGATATTTTTGATTCTATTTTTCTGCGCTCCGCCAGTCCCGTTGTACGCTCGTTGCAAACTTTTTTGTACCGACTGCCCAAAACCATCATTGTGACCGACGATAATCGTAAAACCCTCGTTCCGAAAGAATTTCAGGAGAAAACCGTCGTGGTAGAAAATTATCCTTACGCTTTTTATGAGGTTCAATCCAAGGCAGCCGCGGCCGACGAGTTGCTGATTTTATACAGCGGTTCGTTGGGTGTTACGCGTGGTACGGGGCTCTTGGCAGAATTGCTTAAATGCTCCCCCAAGGTGAAGATTTGGATGATTGGCTGGGTCTATGATGAGCCTACCCGGCTGCTGAGTCAACATCCACAAGTGACCTTTTGGGGTGTAAAAACCCAGCAAGAAACCATGCGACTTGCGTCCGAATGTGATTATATTTTGTCGGTGTACGAACCCATCAACGACAATAACCTCAACGCCAGCCCCAATAAGATTTATGACGCGGTGCAATCCCACACGCCCGTTATCATCAACGCCGAGATTAAAGTAGCCCGATTTGTAGCCAAGAATCACCTTGGCTACGTATTGGAAAGTTATTATTCCTCCGATTTTGAATTATTACTACAACAACTGATTACCAAAAAGAAAGATTTTATTTTTGATAATGACCTCCGACGTCGCTACACGTGGGAGGCCATTGCGCAAAAATTGATAGAAGCGCACTTGGACTAAATTTTTGGTTCGTCCTTGCCAGGGTATCACCAGTTCAATTTATTTCAAATGCTATTTTATACTCTGTGAAACTTTGTGTCAACCTTAGTGCTAGTGGTAAAAATTATTACAAAAAATTAAAATGTCAGAACACTAGTAATAATGCAATTGTTGACTGATAATAAATTATTTGTTTTAGCAAATCGAACTCGTATAATGTAACTCGGTAGGGATAGGGCAGATGATGATACTCTATTTAGATAGGACGTAGCCTTGGTTTGCGGGGACATTTCAAATACTTTTTAAGTTCGGTTTTTCTCCGCCTTGATACGGGTACTTCTGCACCATCCACCATACGCACAAAATCGGATGTGAGGCGCTGTAATGCATGGTGGATATTAATCAAACAAGATTTATGAATTCTTACAAACGGAAAAGAAAGTAGCTCTTCATAATAAATCAGACTTTTGGAAGTAAGAAAATGGCGACCATCAAGCATGTGGAAAATGGTGTAATTCCCAGAGCCTTCTAGCCGTATGATTTCATCTGTTTGTATTAATGAATTCTTGGAGTAACCAGGAACTAAAAGAGTATTCATTGTGGTAGAGTTTTAAAAATCCAAAATGTTTAATCAGTGTTTATTATCAGTGCTTAGGCTCTTTTTTCTGAAGTTTTGACGATGCTCTGGAGGGCGGCAAAAAGGCTTTATTGCTACTTTCTTCACCTTGGTTGTTATTTTTGCTTTCGCCACCGCCGCCACTAGGAGCGCACCCGTCGGGTTGGGCCAAGAAGTAGTGCCCGCTGTTTGGGGTAGCCAAGAAGGCAGTGCCTGTTCCAGAGGGTTTCAACTCAATGTAGCCAGCGTGGTATTCTACCGTTGCCGATGGCGCAATGATGTTGGTATTGGTTCCTTTGATCCATTGGGAAGCCCGATAGACGGTACTTGTTGGAATGGTGGTGTTAAGGGTGAGGTTTGGCGGGCAGGCGTTCACGACTACAATAAAAGTATCGGCCAAAAATCCATTTCCTCCGTTGTATCCGTCGTTGACGATATAGGTGGTGTTAGCCACGGGCGACACGGCAATTCCCTTCGTAGTATTGGGCAGACTGCTACCACCAAGAATTTTCCATGAGTAGTTTCCTTCCCACGAGGCCGTCAGGTTAAGGGGTAAAGTAGGATTATTGTAAGTGGTTTTTTTGTTGACATCTTTCATGATGGTGAACTGATCCTGTATCGTATATGCAGGAGTCAAAGAATTATCATCAACGAGCTTTAAATACCTTACTTCCAAACGATTTTGGTTGACAACAAGCTCTACGCTACCTCCCCTAGAAAGAAGCGCATCGGTACTGTCGCTATAAAACATCACGGGATGGGGTTTATTAGTGCTTCCATCTTTACCATCCCCCGTTGCCCCCCTGCCAGCGTTGCCCGTAACTACCTGAACCGCACCGTTGTAAGGGCTATTTTTGATATATGGTTTTGAAGAGGGACCGTAGGTTCCTGACCAATTTTGTAGTAGTTGGTTAGGGTTCGCTCTGAATTGTGCCTTGGTTGGGGTGCCTGTTACGCCCTGCATCAAGAAAGAACGATCATAGGCGTGTGTATGCGAGGTGACAATTAAATCTACTTTATACTGTTCTAAAACGGGTACCAATAACTCCCTCATGATGGTCAGCTCACCATCATTACTTGGAAAAGTAGTTGATTTAGGGTCTGAATCGTGCGTTCCTTTGGTGTAAGGAGGCGTGTGAAACAGCACTATTTTCCATTTTTTGGTGGTAGCGGCTAAATCTGCCTTCAACCATTTGACCTGCTGAAGTTGATTGAAAAGGTTTAAGCGATTGCCAGGTTCATCAAACTTCAACAAGTACATCGACATAGGGTAGCTGGTGAGACAAAGCCAATCTCCGCCCGTACAGCCAGGAATAGACCCTCGGGTAAGAAAAGCGTCGGGATGGTAAGGATTTAGCATAACAACGTGTACATCTCCCAAATCGAAGGAGTAGTAGCCTTTACTTGCCGAGGGTAATCCACCTGCTTCCCCCAACGTAGGGTAGGAGAAGGCATTGTAAGATGCAACCGTTGAATCATTATAAGGTTTGTATCCGTAGTCGTGGTTGCCTAATGAAATCCAAGAAACGGTATTCTTGAATTGATTTGGGTAAACAGGGAATAGATTATAATCAAGTGCCGTATCAGTGCCATCGAAGCCCTCCAACTTTGAATTGTCCCCCCCAAAAAGAATACCATGCAAGCGCTTATTTCCGAGATAGCTCATGTATGCGTCCCGGACGTTTACTTGGCGGCGCGTTCCGTCGATAATACTTGGTAGGCCCAGTGGGTTATTGCTACATACATCACCCAAAATCCACAACCTTAACGAATCGGTGGTATTGTTGCTAGGCATACTGTGGTAATAATAATCAGTACCACTCGCTAGGGTGGTTTCGGTCATTCCGCAGGTATGGCCTACTGAATAATAATACTTTGTATTGGGCAACAAGCCCGTTAATGTTACAATATGTTCAACGGTGGTTGCTGGTAAGGCTACTTGCAGATTAAGGTTGTTGGGGTCGGTTCCATATTTTACTTTACTGTTGGTGGCGCCGTTGGTTTTCCAGCGCACAATCACCGACGTAGGTGTGCCTATTTGTAGATAAGGTTGTCGTACAAGCGTTGCCGAGGAACACCCATCCGTCACGCCTTCAATAGATAAATCAAAATACCGGTCAAGACTGGAGGCAGCTTGGTGGACTTCCACAGCAATGACGTTGGGACCATCTAATAAATCATTGGGTAAGAAAATGGTTGTTTCACCATAAATGGAGTCATTGGCGGGGGCGGTGGAAGCCGAGGTAAGCGAGTCAATGGTTCCCGCAGGCATATTGAGGCGATATACCTCTTTGTTGTTGAGATAGACTACCAATCCATCATCGCACCACGTTTTGATACGATACCCCGTGTAAAGGTTTTTATTGGTGACATTAAAACACTTCCTGAAATAATGCGTTTTGGCGCTGTTGTTGCCCGTTCGACTTGCGCTATATGGCCATACCCACGTGTTGATGGTGTGCGTAGGCGTGCCGTCATCATAGCCCAGTGTAGCCTGCCCACTCGACCAAGCCGCGTCATTGTAGGCGTTTGTTTTCCACGTTCCGTTGCCAAACGTGGCAGGCTCTTGATTGGCCGTGCGGTATTTCCAGCCCGTTGATTTGAAAGCAATGGGCCATTCGGGGCAGGTGACAATCGGGATTCCCTCAATTGATAAGTCAAAATAGCGATCAAGGCTTCCACCTGACTGGTGAACTTCCACGGCGATGACGTTGGTGCCTGGGAGCAAATCGCCTGGCAAATTGATTGTGATTTGGCCGTAAATAGAATCGTTGGCGGGAGCCATGGAGGCCGACGTCAAGGAGTCAACCGTACCTGCGGGCATATTTAAGCGATAAACTTCTTTATTGTTGAGATAGACTACCAACCCATCGTCGCACCACGTTTTGATTTGATAACCCGAAAAGAGGGCAGGATTGGCTATGTTAAATGATTTTCTGAAATAATGCGTTTTGGCGCTGTTGTTGCCCGTTCGGCTTGCGCTGTATGGCCATACCCACGTGTTGATAGTGTGCGTAGGCGTGCCATCATCATAGCCCAACGTAGCCTGCCCGCTTGCCCAAGTGGCGTCGCTGTAGGCGTTGGTTTTCCAAGTTCCGTTGCCAAAAGTGGCAGGCTCTTGATTGGCGGTTCGGTATTTCCAACCCGTTGATTTGAAAGTAACTGGCCATTCGGGAGACGTAAGTATATTTCCTAGTGTTCCCTCAATTGATAAGTCAAAATAGCGGTCAAGGCTCACTCCTGATTGGTGAACTTCCACGGCGATGACGTTGGTTCCTGGGAGTAAATCACTCGGCAGATTGATTGTGACTTCGCCATAAATGGAATCATTGGCGGGGGCCATGGAGGCCGAAGTAAGCGAGTCTACTGTGCCCGCAGGCATGTTGAGGCGGTATACTTCTTTATTGTTTAGGTACACTACCAACCCGTCGTCACACCACGTTTTGATTTTGTAACTACTATAATCATTAGGATTCCCTACATTAAATGTCTTCCTGAAATAGTGCGTTTTGGCGCTGTTGTTGCCCGTTCGGCTTGCGCTGTATGGCCACACCCACGTATTGATGGTGTGGGTAGGCGCGCCGTCGTCATAGCCCAGTGTAGCCTGCCCACTCGCCCAAGCTGCATCACTGTAAGCGTTGGTTTTCCAAGTTCCGTTGCCAAAAGTGGTAGGTTCCTGATTGGCCGTCCGATATTTCCACCCCGTTGACTTGAAGCCTACAAAGATGGTTTGCGTAAATGCCACCTGAGAACCCAGCACGAAAAGTAAGAACAAAACGAACCGCTTTCTGAATAAGTAATCTGTCGGCTTCATAATAAAAGTAGCGATTGATGAAAGTAAGTAGTGATAAAAAACTAAGGCGAAGCTAGACGTTGAAACATAACGATTGAATGATTAAATACAACAAAACGAATGATTTTGCTCAGGATGAGGCAGGGTGTATGAGCTTCGTCATAGTGATCATGATGTGGGTGATTTCTAACATCTAGAAGGTTCCTATGCAACCACCTCAATAAGGTATTCCCGCCTTTGGCTCATTGGATTTAGCCATTTACACAATGGCGCTGTTGCTATTTGTGGGTTTTGTATAGTTTTCGTCTATCAAATTTTAGGAACTATCTTTTTTGTATGAAGAAGCGTATTACTCCACTAAGCATCTATGAGGGCTTTTTCTATATACTGCTTGTGGTGCTGGTATTGATTCTGATTTTTGTATAATGTCCGTTTTTTACCAGTTGATTAATAGCACTTTCCCTGATTTTTGACCAAAATTTAACTGTGTACTCAAATGTCACGATTACTTATTTTCCTTGTTTTTCTCTTTCTATCGGTAAGCTTTTTTCAATGCGGTGGAGATCCAGAGCCCGATGATTCAGGAAATAATACTAACGATGACTCTAATACGGGCGGTGGAGCCCTCGGCAAAGGTCAGCCTGGCGTGGTGGGTCTTGCGGGAGTAGAGGCCTGGGACAAACTTGCTGCGAGCGAAAAAGACCGCATCAAGACTTGGAATACCCTATTTCTGCATCAATCGGTGGGGCAAGATTTGGAAGAAGGTTGTAAAGCCAACGGCTTCCCGTTTGATTATTATGGCCCCAATGACAAAACCGATCGCGGACTGCGAGGGGGCATCTTTGTGGATGTAGGTGGTATTGCCAATGGCAACCCTTTTGAAAAAATCAGGGTTTTTCGGGAAAATGCAACCCGCAATAAACACCTGCTTCAAATCGCGATTTTTAAGTTTGGTTATGCCGACGTAATGGACGATAATTTTGAAAAAGTAAAAACTGAATACAAAGCTTTTGTAGATGCCTTGCGGGCTCAATCGCCCACGCTCCGTTTTGTTCATGTAACACCACCATTGGTTTACTCTACCACATCGTTTGAGGGAAATGCCGCCAAAATGAAGGTGGGGCAATGGATGAAGGATACCTTCAAAAGTACCGACGTTATCTTTGATTTACAGGAATTGGAAAGTAACAACGGCGTGTGTCAACTAAATAACGTTTGGCGTATTTGCACCGAAAACCGTAACACCGCCTCCGACCCGTCGGATGTCAACGGCATTGATTCTTCCGACGGACAAGGGCACATCGGCAAAAAAGCAGGGCAGCGCATTAGCAAGGCATTGTTGATGAGTATCTATAACGCTGGAAAATAATATGACCATGAGTAAATCGGTCTCTTTTATCTATGCTCCTAATATCATCGTTGCACCAGGAACCAAGTATGTAGACGATTTTGAATTTTTCCAAAAGCGCGTGCTGTGGTTGTTGGCAGATATTATGAAAGCTAATTGGACGGGGCTGGGAATCATCAATCTTATTGGTCAGATGAGTAATAAAAAAGTCATTATTACGCCCGATCCCGTCAAAGGAAATGCCTGCGCGGAAGATAGACGAAATCCAAGCTGGGGAAATGCCATAGAAATTCCAATTTCAGTAGAATATGTGAAGGGAACAGCTACCAAGAGTCCGGGTTTTATGCCTGATGAAATACTATTACATGAACTTATTCATGCTTATTTTATGCATCAGGGCGCAAAGCAAGATATGGTACTGTTTGTCCCACCCAATTTTTATTACCACACGTTTGGTGAGTTTGCGGCAATTTTATTGACCAATATATACATGTCGGCAAAAGGCCGGCAAGCGCTACGTAGAGATCATACCGAGGCACAACTCACAGGTATGTGTAGTCATGACGAGGGATTTCTGATACTTCATGCCGACCCAAACCAATTTGGCTATCCTTATTCTCAATTTCCTCACGAAAGGTTGGTTTGGAATCTAACGGAGCAGGCACCTGAGCTTATTTTCAACTATGTCCGTCATGAAAACGGCGTTTTTAACCCAGTACGTTATTATTTGAATACACTTCCAGAACGGAGGATGCGTGAATTGCGGCCGCGTTTGGGAGAGGCTTTCCAGAGAAAGGAGGAGTTAGAGGGAGAGGCGATGAGGCTTGTGAGAGAAGCAGAACGAATAGAAAGGGAAGGATGGGACAAGTAATAGTTTAATCAATAACAACCATGAAAAAAATAATCGCGTACGTTGTTTTAATCAGTGTTTTTATCCTCAACTCGGGAGTGGGTTGCGGTGACAAAAAAGAAGAGCTCGAGCCCGAATATGTCAAACTGCTTGTTGGAGGCCGATGGGATGTGTATAAAACCTATACCGAAACAGCAAGTGACAAAATTACACTGACCATTAAAGATGGCTATCTAGGCTATAAATTTTATACAGATGGCTCAATGGATGGCTGCTTCCAGCAAACCTGCGAAAAGCAAGGCCGGTGGTCTTACAGAGTAAAAAATGCAGCCGCTGGAACAGGTGAGTTAACGCTGTACAATGATAATAAAGACATCGCCGAAGTTTATGGAGACCAACTGACAGGACACTTGGAAATCCTGAGCGATAATGAAATTGTGTGGGTAGTTACTGGCAATCCATGTGTAGGCAATTCAGACGCCAGCTTGTTGAGGTAGTATATGAAAAGAAAATGAAAACAGTTGGTCATTGGCAGGTACTGATTTTACAGCTGAGAAACAGTTTTTTGGACTAAAAAATAGAAAAATACCAATATTAGGCGAAACGTGTTGCCTCTAAAAATGAAAAAAACGCAGGGTTGTTTGGTGCTGGTTGTCGGTCTAATTCTCGTAGGAGTGCTATTCACGACTATCAAATACTACGGCAGTTATTTTTGGGATTTGTATCAGCGCCCGTGGGCGTATAGCCGCGATGCAAACGCCCCGCTGTTGGTTGGTAAATGGCAAGGCCGCTTTATTGATCCCGACGGGGTGGCAAAAAAGCTCGCATTAGAAATTTTTGTTCCAACCACCGATGAAGAACGATGGGAGAAAGCGGGTCGAAAAAGCCGCCGTCGGCGAGGTTCTTCGGCCCGTCGAAATTTTGAGGGTGTTGCGTGGGTTGAGAGCAAGTTAGGGAACGAAAGTTATGAGTTGTGGGGAGGCGTGAATAAGGATGACTACCATTTGTTTACCCTTGATTTTATTACGGATGAGACGAAAATGGTGCCCATTAATAACTTTTACATCAACGATTCTAACCCTAACAATTGGCGCGATGATTCAATGACCTTGACGCTGAGTTTCAGTTATCGTCGGCCCGACAAATCTTCTTTTTGGAGTAGTTCAGACCCGCGTTTTGATAAAAAAGTTACTGTTACCCTTATTCGTCAAAAACAATAGGACTTTAGCTGATATTTACATGAAAAAGCTATTTTTTTTGCCCTCATTTCCCTTTTTTGGTGATAGAAGGATGCAAAAAGGCGGAAGTTGACACCAATGAGTGCGACGCCGACCCCACTGCCTGTGGCTGTCCGCAGGAACCACCGAGTTGTAGTGACCCTGGCAACAATGGCGGGCAGACCATCACTGGAAAAGTGTATGTCTCTCCCAACGGCAGCGATGCCAACGACGGTAGCGAAGGCAAGCCCTTCAAAACCATCCAAAAAGCCGCTGATGTTGCTGATCCCGCCAAAGGTTTGGAGATTATCCTGCGAGGGGGGACGCACGAAAGCAAAGAAATAAAATTTCGTACGTCTAACATCACCCTACATTCTTATCTGGGTGAATGGGCCGTGATAAAAGCCGTGATGAACGTAGAAGACATCACGAGTTGCTTGTGGTTTAGAGAACCCGAAATTGATAACGTGACTATCGAAAATGTCGAAATCACGGGTGGGTTTCTGTACGGCATTAAATTTGAAAGCAATTGGGACGACGACCGAAGCGTACCTTTTGACAAGCGGCGTGGGGTATGTAACATTAAAATTCTGAATTGTAAAATCCACGATACGGGCCGAGATTGCATCAAAATAGCGCCTGGATGCCAGAATATTCAGGTGCTTAACTGCGAAATTTACCGCTCTGGCGTGGGGCCCTCCAACGTATCGGCGCAAAATGCCGAAGGAATTGACAACGTAAACGGCTCCAATATGACGGTTCGTAATTGCTATTTTCACGACATCGCCACCAACGCCCTGTATGCCAAAGGAGGAGCAAAAGATTGCATTTTTGAGCAAAATCTCATCATGAACTGCGGCGAAGGTGGATTGGTAGCAGGCTACTTAGATACGGATGCGGAGTGGTTTAATACAACCACCCCACGTATTTTGAAAGCATCAACGTCATTATTCGCAACAATATTGTGATCAATACCAAGTGGGAGGGGATTGGATTGTACGCAGCCTTGAACGCACAAGTATATAACAATACGCTCATTAACGTGGCGCAGGAAGCAAGTGCGGCTTTGATGATTGCCCGGGGAGAGATTTATGGTACGCCTAGAGGAGATCAATATCCCAATTGCAAAGACCTTAAAATTGCGAATAATATTTTTGTGCAAACCGCCGCTGCCAAAGGCCATATTGCCCGTCTGCGGGGAGTTCCCCAAGGGGCCAATGAATTGAGCAATAATGTTTACTTCAAGCCTGGAACCCTCACTTTTAGAATTGACAAATCTGATGAGGATTACACTGAATTTGAAGGTTTTGCAAACTGGAAAAGCCAGTCCAAATTTGACGCCACAAGCACGATTACAGATCCTAAACTGGACGCTCAATACCACCTCCTGGCGGGTAGTCCTTGTATCGGTGCAGGCAAAGCACTAGCTAGCTTAGTGGAAAAAGACTACGACGGTGGCGAAAGAGGAGCAAAATTAGACATCGGAGCCGACCAAGCGGGCAACGGCACTCCGCTTACCATTCCGCCATCTACACTAGCTACTGGTACCAAAGGTACGGGTGGTAGCAACTGATATTCAGTTTATTTTAGAACAAAATAGGCTCCATGCGGAGCCTATTTTGTTCTAAAATAAGAGCGATGTTTAGGCGCTACTTATTTAATAATTCATCAAAGGTAAGTGAAACATAGTACATCGAGCCAACCACTGGGTTACCCCATCCTGTGCGGTATTGGGTTCCCAACAGATTAGTACCACCAAGTTTGAGGATTGATTTAATACTGGAAATTTTCTTGCTCACTTGGGCGTCCAAAGTACCAAATGCGGGTATTGTAAGTTGATTGTTGTTCTGAGGCAGTCTGGCCAAGGCAGGTTGGAGAAGATCTAGCCAATCAAATGCAGTCTGATGACGCCACACAACATTAAAGCCCCACCCTGAGTTGCCTAAATTACGATTTCCAAAAGTTATATTGTGCCGATATTTAGGGGTATTGTATCCCACTTGAAAACCGTCATCAAGCACGTTACGATTTTTCTCACCACTAAACATCTTTACTCCGCCGGCATCAAGTGTATTATTGGAAAGGTTAAAGCCTAAAGTAAAGTTTTTGGGTAATAAATAATCAACTCCTAAACCAAAACCTTGAGTTTTAATATTCCCTGTATAGTTTGTTGACATCGATATTACCTGGGGGATAGCCGCATTTCTAAGGAGTACTCCGCCGATGTAATTTTTCATTGTGGTGTTGTAATAATATACATCTACCAACAGTTTTTTGGCAATCATCCCTTTGTAACCTACTTCAAAACTTAAAGCACGTTCAGGCTTGAATTCGGGGAAACTCCATGCTTGGCCAGTGGCAATGTTAATTGAGCCACCTCCCTCCCGAAGTTTGTAATTGTCCCAGAGTGCAGGCAACCCCCCAATCAATAAAGATACTGGTGTATTAAGATTGATGTATTGATTTTGATTGGTTGGGATTCGGAATCCTGTTTGGTAGGAGGCTCTGATGTTATGGTTTTTATTGGCAGTATAAACGGCCGAGATACGTGGACTCCATTGCCCAGCAAAATTTTCGTTTTTATCATAACGAACAGATCCCGTCAACTTAAATACATCGTTGAAATTTTTACTCACTTGAGTATACCCCCCAAACTCATTGATACTGTACTCACTTCCATCGGTTTTTTTCAAAAAGAGCGTACCGTTAGAGTTCAGCGCATATTTTCGATAATTCCCGCCAACAATGATTTCAATCACTTTAGGGTCAATTACTTCGCTGAAATTGTACATAGCTTCAGCATGATAAAGTCGGGTACGATCTACAAATAAGGCTCCACTCGGAATAGGGTTAGCTTTAACCTGAGCCGCAATTTGGTCGAAGCGCGGATCTCCTGGCAAAACACGACCTTGGTCTGCCACGCCGCGAGCTGCGGTATGCAATGCGCCAGCGTTTGAATTAACTGTGCCTAAGGCAGTAGCATAGGCAGCTTGAGGTGTTTGTCCAGCCCTCAATGCTGCCTGAAATGCAGGTACAAAAGTTTGGAATGCACCACCAGCATACGTAAGGGCATATTGTGGATACCACCCTTGCGCTAAGCCTGCCAAACCCGCTGACGCTGGCGGCACACTTGGTTTCCATGCTTCATTGATGTAGGTGCCTAGCAAACCAGCAGCATAGGTGTCGCCCGAGTTTTCGGCAGTCATGTAACCACGAACAAAGAAGTTAGACCCTCTCAATTCTGCTTTATACAACCCCATTGTGAAATTCTTGAGCTGGTACCGGTCTGAAGAAGTATATACTGTTGACCCAGCTCCCCAGTTGGCCTGAACGACAGCTTCTAATTTATCGTTGATACGATAGTGTAATGCGCCATTTAATTTCAAGCTTTTTGTGTTATAGTTTACTAAATCAAACTCATTGTAGCCTGTACGCGATACGGCTACATTGGGAAGTAAAATATCGTTTATCAACTGGGTGCTTGGAATCCCCGTGGCAGTAGAAAACTGATTAATACCACCAACCAGCTGGGCCAATTGAGGGCTGATAGCGTTTAACTGGGGGAGTGGTACTCCAAGTAGCTGGCCGAAGGTGCCACGTAAACTCGCTAAACCAGCACCGCTCGAATTCTCATCTCCATATACGTTTATGCCATCATAGCCAGGATTACTGCGAGTGCCATTGTTAGGGGTGGTGCCGCGAAAACTCTGGTCGCGATAATCATTTACTTGCCAATCTTGAGCAGTAATGTAGCCAACATTGATTTTGAAAGCGAATTTATTATTGAAAGCTTTGGCATAGCGAAAAGCTACATCATAAAAGGGCGTAGTTTTGGTGGAGCGATTATCGGCGCTCATTAAGCCCAATTTTGTGTAAGCACTTACCCCTTGATAAAGAAAGGGATTTTTACTGTTCATCAATAACAGTCCATTGATGGCATTGGGTCCATACAAAGCAGAAGCAGAGCCTGGAAGAAGTTCAACGCTTTCTAAATCAAGTTCTGAAATTCCCACTATGTTGCCTACTGCAAAGTTGAGCCCCGGAGCTTGATTGTCTATGCCGTCAATCATTTGTACCACCCGTGTATTACCATTTCCTGAAAATCCACGCGTATTAACAGAACTGAACATCAAGGATTGGGTGCTCACTTCTACCCCTTTTAGGTTACGAATGGCATCATAAAAGTTAGCTGCTGGGGTTTCGCGTACGTTACGAATGTCCATTTTCTCAATACTAACGGGCGATTTCATAACGCTTTCTTCGACCCTAGAAGCCGACACAACTACTTCCTGACCAATCAATGCCTGCTCTTTGAGCACAATTTTGAGGTCCGTACGATCGCCGTTAATTTGTACCTCCTGGCTTTCGTACCCGATAGAAGTAATAACCAAAGCAAAGGGCGTGGGGGCATTGGTAGTCAATGAAAAATTACCTTTTGCATCCGAAATGGTTCCAACTACCTTTCCTTTCACTTGAATGCTCACTCCTACCAGTTCATCACGCGTTGTTGCATCCGTTACATTCCCAGCGATTTTTGTTTGAGCCATTAGTATTCCTGCGCTCATCAACCATGCCATTGAATATAATATGGCATTTTTTAAAATTTTATTCATAGGTTCAAAGTTGTTTTGGGTAAAACTCATTCGTAATTTTTGTGTAATATTCGTTCTTTTGAAAATAGGTTACAATTTTTTCTTCATAAATAAATAAAAAAAATTGTTATGCACGCATAATTATTAGAAAAGTACAATAATGAATAAACTAAAATATCGCCCTTGGGTACTTTTTTCATTCCTTTTAGTGATTTTAACTGGGTGCTCAAAATCAGTGACGTTACAAAGTCAATACGTTTTAGAGAAGGCACCCGCCGCTCCCGATTATTCCAAGTCAACCTCTTGGGCGGCACTGCCCACGGTAAAAGATGCCGCTGATAGCGTGCCCCTGAAGTCGGGCTTGAGAGATGCACAGGCTACGGCCAAAGCAGATGTTTTTTTTATTCACCCTACGATATACACGCAGCAGCCCCCAGTCGGAGCTTTTGAGTGGAATGCCGATGTAAATGATTCAGCGTTGAATCAAAGGGTGGACAATTCTACCATTCTCAATCAGGCTTCAGTCTTCAATGGCTCCTGCAAAGTGTACGCTCCTCGCTATCGTCAGGCGCATTATTACTGTTTTGTGACGCAAAACCAACTGGAAAAACAAAAAGCACTGGACTTGGCGTACTCGGATGTAAAAGCGGCGTTTGAGTATTATTTACAAAATTATCAACAAGGGCGTCCGATTGTGATTGCTTCGCACAGCCAAGGAACGGCCCACGCCAAACGCTTGCTGAAGGATTTTTTTGATAACAAACCGCTCCGACAAAAATTGGTGTTTGCTTATTTGGTTGGAGATATTACGGGGGTGCCCGCCCAGCCCGACGAATTTGAAACGATTAAACCCGCAAAGACTCCCGAAGAAGTAGGGGGTTTTGCCTCATGGCACACGTATTTGCGCGGCTTCTTTCCTGACAAATACGTTCCTAATCGCTTTTCTACCGCGGCCTGTACCAATCCGTTGACGTGGCGTTTAACCGAAGAGTATGCTTCCCAAACCCTAAACAAGGGCGGGGTAGGCCTCAAATTTACGTTTGTGCCGCAGTTGGCCGATGCGCAGGTTCACCAAGGGCTGTTGTGGATTAACAAACCCTACGTAAAGGGGAGGACTTTGATACGGAATAAAGTGTGGCATTCGGCCGACATAAACCTTTTTTGGCAAAGTATCCGGGAAAATGTAGCTTTACGTGTTGACAACTATATCCAACAAGAGCAAAAATAAACTAGAAAATGTAACGTAAACGGGCATTTATCGTCTGAATATAGTACTTTTCGTGTTAATTATTAACGCCTCACATCACTCATCGCTTATGAATCACAATTTTGTAATTATCATGGCAGGTGGCGCTGGAACACGGTTCTGGCCTTTCAGCCGAAACAATAACCCCAAGCAGTTTCATGATGTATTGGGCACTGGAAAAACACTGCTTCAACAAACCGTAAGTCGTTTTGAAGGAGTTTGTCCTCCCGAAAATATCTACATCGTGACCAGTGCCGAGTACTATGATTTGATTAAAAAACAAGTTCCCTTCCTGACAGACGACCAAATCTTGCTGGAGCCTAATCGCCGCAATACCGCCCCGTGTATTGCGTATGCGTGTTATAAGATTGCCAAAAAAGACCCGCAGGCTAGGGTGGTTGTGGCTCCTTCCGATCATATTATTCTGAAAGAAGAAATATTTCGTGAAAAAATTCTGTTTGCACTTGATGCCGCTGGAAAAGAAGAAATCCTGATTACACTCGGCATTCAACCCACCCGTCCCGATACGGGCTATGGTTATATTCAGTTTATACCTTCCGAAAGTGAGACCAAAAAAGTAAAAACCTTTACCGAAAAACCCCAGTTGGAAATTGCGGTTAAATTTTTGGAAAGTGGTGATTTTGTGTGGAATGCAGGGATATTTGTCTGGAACGTCCAGGCCATTCTCAAAGCGTTTGCAGCTTATTTGCCCGAAGTTGCGGAGGTATTTGTGGCGGGTGAGCAAGATTACTATACGGAGCAAGAAAAGACATTTATTGATAAAGCGTATATGCTTTGTAGAAACGTTTCTATCGACGTGGGCATCATGGAGAAAGCCCAAAATGTCTACGTTGTTTTAAGTGATTTTGGGTGGTCAGATTTGGGAACGTGGAAATCACTCTACGATATTTCACCGAAAGATGCACAACAAAATGCAACTGAAGGAAACGTAAAGCTTTATAATACAGGGAATTGTATTATAAAAACCCCCAAAGATAAGCTAGTGGTGGTGCAAGGGTTGGATGGGTATATTATTGCCGAAAACGACGGTGTCTTGATGATTTGTAAAATAGACGAAGAGCAGCGGGTCAGAGATTTTGTGGCGGATGCCAAGCAATTGGGTAGCCAATATATTTAAACATTCGGGGAAGCGAAAGCTTCCCCGCTTTGTTTTAAAGGGGGTTGGGTTAATTTTCAAGAATGGCGGTAGTTTCAATTTCCACCATGTATTCGGGGGCAATTAAACGCGACACTTCTACCATCGTAGTGCAGGGCCGAATCTCTCCAAAAAACTCGCCATGCGCCCGCCCAACGGCTTCCCACTGAGAAATATCGGTTACAAAAATACGGGTGCGGACAACATCCTTAAGCGAAGCACCCGCTTCGGCCAATACGGTCTCAATTTTTTTAAGAATAACTTTGGTTTGGACGTAGGGGTCTTCTAATCCTACTACTTGGCCATCCTCAACGGCGACGGTTCCGCTGATTTCAATGACAGGGCCGATTTTGACGGCTCTTGAATACCCCACGGTAGCCTCCCACGGAGAGCCCGAAGAAATATTGGTACGTGACTGCGGCATAAAAAAACAGAATTAAGTGATTTTGAAGAAATAAAAGTACATAATCCTGTAAATGAACGGAGATTACAGCCCCAATTTTTCCAAAAATCCCTTTTTCTCATTCCGAGAAATTTCTACTTCCGAGCCGTCGTCCATCAATACAGTGCCGCCTTCTCCGCGTATGTATTCTTTTACTCGCAGCAGGTTAATCAAAGCCGAACGGTGGACGCGTAAAAAGTGAGCGGAGCTAAGCAGTTGTTCAAATTCTTTGAGCGTGCGCGATGCTACCAGTTTACGAGGTGGCGTTCCGTGGGGGGCGAGGTGAAATACAGTATAGTTACTGTCTGATTCGAGCCAAACGATGTCTTGAATGGGTACAAACGTGACGCCTTTCAGGGAGGGAACGGCGATTTTATTGAATTGTAACGAAGACAAAACTGGGCTGTCGTTGTGGGATGTCTGTTGGCTATGGCGCTTTTTTTTAAGGCGTTGCAGTGCGGAGCTGAGTTCGATTTCCCGAACGGGTTTCAACAAAAAATCCAGCGCACTCTGACGAATGGCTTCAATGGCGTATTGATTGTAGGCTGTGGTAAAAATAACTTCAAACGCATAGGGTTCTAATTGGCGCAAAAGCGTAAAACCATCCATCAGTGGCATTTCAATGTCCAAAAAAAGCACATCAGGTTTGAGTTGACGAATACCTACAACTGCTTCTTCTGGCGACTGGAAAGTGCTTAAAATGGTGATTTCGGGTGCAACTTTACGCAATTTGATGGCCAGAACTTCAAGGCTCATGCGTTCGTCGTTAACAAGGATGGCTTTGAACATAGTGTTGTTTTTTTTCAAAAATAAATTAGTTACGGCGAAAAAAATGGCCGTTTACTAAATACAGGAAGCCTTTTTAGGCACTGGAAAACAACTTCTATGCTTTCTATGAACAGTGTCAAACGGGTATTTTCAGTCCGTCAAAATTATTGCCCAGTTGTATTTTTGAAATCTTCTGGTGTGTTGATGTTTTGCAGCCAACGGAGGGTAGGGCAGGGTATTAAATGGACATTGTCCTGTTGTAGAATTTGCAGCGGAGAGAAACGGTTTTGCTGAAATTGTGCTTGGATTGATTGATAACTTTGAGGCTCCCAAATGGTTAATAAAGGTTCTGGGAAGAAGGTTTCGGGGTGTTGGAAGGCCGTAGCTATTTGATTGGATTGGCGGTGATGTATCAAAAAAGCAATTGTTTCTGACGATACAAAAGGCATATCACAGGCAATGACTAGCCATGCTTCGTTTGGACTATGTTCAAATGCCGACAAAATCCCTCCTAACGGCCCGATTTCACGCGTGTCAATCAGGCAGGGAAAACGGTCAAAATTATCTTTTTGGGCAGCGCGGCAGGAGATAAAAACGGCGGAGCAATACGGCGTCAGCAGTTCACATAAATAGCGCCATTGGGGTTGATGATGATACCTCAATAGGCTTTTGTCGGTGCCCATCCGAGTGCTGCGCCCGCCCGCCAGAATCAGCGCATTCATGGCTCAGTGAGAAATTTTAACGCCCGAACTTCCGACCAGTACGCGTCTTTGTAGCTAAAGGTATGGGGTCGAAAACCACAGTGCCCGCCCGACTGCGTGAGTTCTAACCACACGTTGGGCATATCTGCAATTACATCGGCAGGTAGGCTTTGATAGGGCACCAGAGGGTCGTTGACGGCGTTGACGATGAGTGTTGGGATGGCCGCTGCGTGGATAAAACCTTTTGAACTGCTTTTCTGGTAATAATCATCGGCCCCTTCAAACCCGTGGAGTGGCCCAGTGTAAATGTGGTCAAAATCCCAGAAGGTTTTGACGTTTTTCCACTTCTTTAAATCAAAATGCTCGGGATATTGTTGGGCTTTGGCCGCTACTTTGGGTTTTAGCGATTTTAAGAATCGCCACAGGTAGATTTTATTTTCTGATTTTTCGATGTTGCGGCTGCAAGCCAATAAATCCATCGGCACGCTAAATGCCACCGCTTTTTGGATGGTGGGATGAATGTCCGCTCCGTTTTCGCCGACGTATTTCAACGTTACATTTCCCCCTAAACTAAACCCTACCAGATTGATTTGGGTGTAGCCTTTGGCGAGCGCGTGTTGAATCACAAACTCCAAATCACTGGTTTCGCCACTGTGATAAAATCGCAGTTGGCGGTTTATTTCGCCGCTGCAACTTCGGTAATTCCAAGCCAAACAATCAAATCCATTGGTGGTCAACAATTTCACCATTCCCGTTACGTACTGTCGGGTACTACTTCCCTCCAACCCGTGCGACAGAATCACTAAAGGAGGCAATGGGGTGGGTAGGTTGGCAGTTCCTTTTTTATCTGCTGCTTTGTTCTTTTTGGCAAAACTCCAGTCTATATCTAAAAAATCATCGTCGGGCGTGGTAAGACGCTCGCGTTGGTAGTTGGGGTTGATGGTCCGAAAAAGAGCGGGATAAATGCTCTGGTAGTGGCCATTTGGTAACCACGAAGGCGGACGGTGGGTGTTGGTTGAAATAACAGGCATGAAAATTTTCCAGCAACAAAAAGGGCAAATTTGGTACGTTAGCTTCTAAAAGGCAAACATAGCCTTTCTGCTCCGTGTTCCAAGAGCTTTGTAAAATCTTCCGTGGTGGCACCCTCAGCCCAAATTTTACAACCAACTCGTGCGGGTGTGAGTTGTTTGAAGCGTAGTGCTTGGGCTAGGTCAAATGGTTTTTGGAAAAACCCAGTGGAATTTTGTACGTAATCGGCTCCCGCGTCGGCGGCAGTTTTGAGGGCGTGAATGAGGCTGGGCTCATCAAAGAAATGGGTTTCGATAATCACCGTAAAAATAGCTTCTCGGTGGTGAATTAGTTTGGCGAGTTTGGCAAATTCCACTTTGGGCCAACCGTTTGAGTTGGAAAACCAAGCTGAAGTATTCATCACCACCTGAATTTCGCGTGCGCCGTCGTTAAGGGCGCATTCTGTTTCGGTTTGCTTGGTTTCGGTGCGTTGGTAGCCCAAAGGATACCCAATCACGGTCGATAAAACAGCTTGGGTGGATTCAGGCCAATCGCGGTGTAGTTTTTTGACCCAAAAGGGAGGCACGGTCAACGTGGCAAATCCATTCTGCTGTACGGCTCCAAAAGCGTCAATCATAGACTCGACCGAGGCCAAGGGCGACAAAACGCTAAGTTCGATGGCATGATTCATACCCGCAAAACGTCATTGCTTCACAAAAGGTTTGGCAATGAAGCGTCGCCCGTCGCTGACTTGAATGAAATACTTACCTGGCGGGAGTTCTGATACATCAAATTGATTTAGAAATACACTGCCGTTGTCGTAGAGAAATTTGCTTGCGAGTTCAACTCCCTCCATCGTCACAATATGCGCCGTTAAATCGTACGTGTTGTCAGACGCATATGCGACGGTCAGGGTATGAACGGTTGGATTTGGGAAAAGCGATAGATTCTCCTTAACAATCAAAATTTCGGGAACTGGGGGGGGGGTATTTGTTGGGTATGGAACGTTGGTTAGAATGATAGGGGCAGATCTAATAGAGCACCCGTTTTGAGTAATTTCAACGGTGTATTTCCCAGGCAATGATGCGGTCAGTCGCGCTCCAGTTGCGGTCGCAATGGCATTATCATTTAAAAACCAGCGGTAAGTCATTCCTTCGCCCTTAATGGTTGTGAGCCGAATGCTTCCTTTTGGCGGGATAAGAGTGCCCGTGTTGGTTGAAATAACGGGTTGTTGAAGCGCAGAAAGCAATTGAGTGGGCTTGGAAACGGCCGTACAGCCATTGCTCCGAATGATGACACTATACACTCCAGGTTCCGTTGGGGTAATAACCGACGTGGTGGCGCCTGTTATAGGAGTGCCGTTGCGCTGCCATTGATAGCGGTAGCCCAAACCTTCATTGGCGGTCAGCCGTATCGCCTTGCCCATACATATGGCAAAACTTCCTGCAGGGCTGATTTGAGCAGTTAGTTCAGAAACACGAACACTGATGGCTTTTGATTGGGCCGAACATTGATACCCGATGGCTTTGACGGAGTATACACCTTCTTGTGAAATATTCAATGAAGTAGAAGAGGAGGTAGCCAGCAGCTGCCCGTCTTTCATCCATTGGTAAGTCAGGCCGTTGTCGCCTTTGATTTGCATTTTCAGGGTAAGATTTCCACAAAGTGTCGTGTCCTTTCCTGCTACTAACTGAACGGCTGCGTTACAATCCTGAGGACTTATACCACTGATAAACAGTGAGTAAGGCTGAGTACCCTTTTGCAGCGTTCGTTTGTGCCGAATGGTCAAAGTGTATACTTTTCCAGGCGTGGGCGATTTAATCACTGCTTGCTCGGTATTGTCCCTGATATTGTTGCCTTGGCTAGCTTCTTGGGCGGGATTTGCGGGGTTAAGTACCCATGGGAACCACGTATTACCTGCATCGTCGCTCAGACGTATGTCGAGGTCATTGATGAGTTTAATGGTCGGGTCATCTACGGTTTGGGATGTAATCCGGGTGGGTGTACCTTCTGGGTCGGTCCAACTGAGGGTTACGACCAAAGGAGTATTGCCCTTAGCAATAATTTTTTGTTGATAAGTTTCATTCTGCCGAAGTGATTTTTCTAGCACGACATGACTATTGTCTGAATTCATCAGGACTTTGGCCGCTTTTTCGGCGTTGAGCAAGCCCCAGCCGTATTCGTAACTTGGGGCCCATTTGTCGACTGGTTTGTCGGCGGTGTGGAGTACCAGCCCTTTTAACGTGGCCGAACGCATAAAATAGGCCTTTTGACGGTAAAAAAGCTCTTGCAACAGAATTAACGTGCCCGATACATTGGCGGAGGCAGTCGAAGTCCCCGACATGATAGCGTAGGCGTTGTCGGCATTTGAGATGGAGGAAATAATACTTGTCCCTACGCCCAATAAATCAGGTTTGATGCGTCCGTCGTCGGTAGGCCCCCAACCACTGAAATCAGAGACGGAGAAACCACCAATCTGTCCGTTTTGTAGTTTTACGTCTGCACCGCCAACGGTTAGAATATTTTTAGCGTTGGCTTCGGCGGGAATTATATCGTAGGCATCGTTTCGGTACCGGTCCAAAATACTTGTTTGGTTCGTATTGCGTAAAAAATAAGGCGTTCCGATGGGCGGTCCTGTTTCGCTACGTTTGTTATCGGCCGATTTTACAATCAGGTAAAAGGGGTTATTGTATGCCAATTGATCTAAGTCCCGAGCTTTTTCATCATAAAATCCAAAGCGATAATCTTCTTTTGTACTGATACTAGTATTGCCCCACCATTCCCATTTACGGTTTGGGTCGTTACCTGGCCGGCTTTCGTTGTAAAACCACCCCACAACGGGCCCGTAAGAATGGTTTGAAACCAGTATTTTTGATGCTTCGCGTGACATTTCCACCAGATCATCGGTATAGTCCCAAACATCTAATTTAGCGGCATAAGCCATTCCTTTCACTTGTGAGTTGATACCCGCGGCGGCCATTGTACCTGATAGGTGCGTGGCATGGTCGCTCAGTATAGTATTGCCATCTTTTTGACGGATTCGCCCCCCAAATTCAATGTGCGAAACCCGAGGCAAGCCGCCATCCCAAAGGCAAAGTGTACCATTAAGCTGAGGCAAATCCCCTTTTAAATCAATACCTAAGCCTCCGCCGTTGTAGAGGTTGATGGTATGGGTACCTACAGAAGCCAGAAAGTTGTGAACAGTGTAATAGATGGGTATACCAAACGTATCAACTCCTTGTAAGGTTAGAATACGCCCCTTGGCATATTTTTTGCTAATAAACCATTTCTGTTTTTTTGCTAGATTCAGTGCCTTTTGGCGATTCAGGGTGTAGCGTTTTTGGAGGTCAAGGAAGCGTAAACCAACCGTGTTTTCTGGTATTTTGAGATCCGTATTAACGTTTTGGCCCTGTACAAAAAAGCAAATAACTGATAGATAGACCAATAAAAGCCTACCTATCAGCAAAGAAACACTAAGAAATAGTTTACGGGGTAAAATAGCAGGCATCCTCTCACAGTACAGGCGCGCAACTTAGTGTTTTATGATAGCATTAACGATGCGCGTTGGTGTACCCTCCACTTCAATTATAGCAAAAAACGTACCGCTTTGCAGCATTTTAAGGTTAAATTGTGTAATAAATTTTTTTTCATACCCGTCCATCTGTTTTTTCAGTATCAAACGGCCCTGTGAGTCGTACAAAGAAGCCATTATTTTTTGCAAGATGGGGGTCGGTGAAGCATATTCTAAAATGACAAAATCTTCGGTTGGATTGGGATATATTTTATGTACCTCTGTAGTCGGAGAAACAGGTTCTATTGCTGTGATTGTAATCCGTACTTCATCTGAAATCAACTCGCCGCATCCATTTACATTACCTCTCACTGAGTAGCCGCCTGTTTGCGATGGCATGTATGTTTTAGTGTTAGCGCCCATAATCGGTAGTCCGTTTAGGAACCATTGATTGCCTGAAATGGCGCTAGATGTAAGCTCAATGCCGTTGGTCGTAATGGTGGGTTTTTCGGCTTTTTTGGTCGTGACGGTCACAGGCGGCGACACCGAAGGTAGACAGTTATTGACCGAAGTACTGACTGTATATACCCCCGAATTGCCCGCCGAAAAGGTAGCACTGGTGGCACCACTAATGGGTTGATTATTGAAAAACCACTGATATGCGCCGCCGTTGGCGGGGGCGGTGAGGTCAATGACCGTGCCTTCGCAGATAGTGGTACTTCCCGTGACCGAGATGGTCGGATTCGCGCTGGTGGATGACTGGGCCACCACGGGAACCCTGGCGCTCGAACAGCCTAACGATTTAACCTTCAAATCATAAAAATAGTAATAGGCATTTGTGAGGGTATCGATACCACCGTTTTGGGCAAACAAGGCTCCTTTTAATGTAATAACATTGGGAATGCTGAACGGAAAGCCCGATACGCCCGCATTGCTTCGGAATATGGTGGCTCCGTTTTCGTACTCAATCGTAATTTTATAATCGCCAGCGCTAGGAATGGCCAAATTAAGCGAGTATACCTTACCTGGGTCATTGGGGTCGTCGGAGACTTGTCCCGTGGGTGCTCCTTGATTGGGGACGTTGGGGTTTCGGCTGGCGGTTACGTCAATCGTAGTGGTCGAAATAAATTTGTCATCCAAGCCGTACACGGTAAACGTCAGTCGACCAGGAGAAGAGGTGTACAGCCGAGCACTTTCTAGCAAAACGGGTACTTCGGTACGAATGAGCGGTGCGGGACCGAAATTCCCCGAATAGGTTCCTCCCGTAAAAGCTGATTTGGTAGCAGGGCCTAGCGTGCCGTTGAAATCGTTGAGGGCTACGTAAAAAGTTCCTCCTGGCAAACGAACATTGCTGCTTGTTGAATTGCCGACCGCAATATATTGATTAGAGGAAGGGCTGTCATACCAAAAAGCGGTTCCGTTGCCCTTGGTGATGAGCGAAAGCGGGTCGGTGCCGCAGTATGTAGCCGTGGCCGAAGTAATTGTTGTTAGACCTGCCACTGCTCGCGTTTGAATGATGGTATTGTTCAGCGAATCTTGATCGTCGGACAGGAGTGTTTTGATTGTAAATAGATAGTTAGTCGCCGGTTTTAATCCACTCAAAAAGGGGGCAGTCAACGAAAACACAGTTTCCGAAAAAGCCGCTAAAGGCTGCGTAAGCGTTGAGGTAATGGTTCCGAGTACGGCCCCTGATGGCTCGGATACCTGAACCGAAACAGGAATAGCTGTTAGGGCTTCCGAACCGTTGTTTTTAAGCCTAACGGTGATGCTGCTGAGTTGATTGCTGCAAAAATTATTTTCAGGTGTGACCAAGGCTGATAGGCTCACGTCGCGGGTGGGGCGCGTAAAACGCACTAAAAACTCTTGCGTTTCGCCCTTGGCGTAGGTGCCGCAGGCTGTTACGGTAGCGGAGTTGTTGGTTTCGGTGGTTATGATACGGATGCGGGACAGGTTATTAAAGATTAATCCAGATGGTGCTTTAAGGACGGTTGAAAAAACACCATTTCCCATGACCGACGAAGTAGCCACCGTTTCATTTTCGTCGTCAAAATCTCCGTCTGAATTCCAGTCTACAAACGCTTTTACTACTTTGTTGAAATCTCCCCCACATGAACCGACGCTTATTTCCAATGGAACACTTTGTCCTGAAGCAATTGCGACCACTTGATTCATAAAATCACTGTAGGCTTGGCAGCCAGTGTTGGCAAGCTGGGTGACATTCCCGAGTACCACTTTTGTGATTTTAGTGTCTGCGTCGGATGTAGCCCGGGATTCGCAATACGCCTTGCCGCCGATACCGCTGACAATCAGTGCGTAAACTTGATTGTTGTTGGTCAACGTGCCTTTGTGCTTTATCGTAATGGTGTAGGTGCGCCCCGGAACCGCGTTAGGAATCATGATTTGTTCCACATTGTCCCGATTGTTATCTCCCCGCGTTGCATTGTTAGCGGGTTGCTCAGGGTCCAGCACCCAGGGTCGCGATTCGGTCGTTCCGTCGGAGATTCGAATGTCTAAGTCGTTGATTAACTTAGGGGTACGGTTATTAAAATTGGCGGCGGTTGCGGCGAACGCCGTCGCTTCTGGGTCGGTCCAGCAAATAGTAGCAATGAGCGGCCCTTTTCCCGAGGCAATTACCTGCGTAGTGTAGGTTTCATTGGGCAATAAGGTACGCTCGGTGATTAGATGCGATTTGTCTTTGTTGAGAAGCACTTCGGCGGCTTGTCGCTGGTCCAACAATCCCCAACCGTATTGATAGTCGGGGCCAGGATTGCCCGCATCGTCGGCGGTATGCAAGACAAGTCCTTTCAAGGTGGCCGAACGCATAAATGTACCGTTTAGACTATGGTATAATTCCTGCAATAGAAAAATAGAGCCCGATACATTGGGCGACGACATAGAGGTCCCGTTGAGGGTTGTGTAGGCGTTATTGCCCGTGGATGTAGTTGAGAAAACGCTCACGCCTACCCCCACAATATCGGGCTTGATGCGCCCGTCGTCGGTGGGTCCCCAACTACTGAAACTTGAAATGCGCGGGTCAGAAATTTGATTATATCCATTATTCAACACGCCGATGGCCCCCACCGTTATGCTGTTTTTGGCGGTTCCGTAAGTCGAGATTAAGTCGTATCCCGTTTGGGCGGCGCGTGGGGTGGTACTTTTACGGTTGCTACTCCCAAAAAAATAGGCAGTTCCTGCGGGTGGGCCAGTGGTGCCCCGGTCGTTGCCCGCCGAATTGACAATGAGATAATAAGGCGCATTATAAGCAATGCGGTCCCATTCGCGGGTGCGCGCATCATAAAAACCGAATTTGTAGTCTTGAAGGTTATTGATGGTCGAATCCCCGTACCATTCCCATTTAAGGTTGTTGTCGGTGCCAGGCCGGTCGGTATTCAGCCGCCAGCCCGATAATGTTCCGTACGAATGATTTGAAACGAGTAAGTTGGCCGCCGCATTGGCCATTTCGGGTGTATCACTGTTGAAATCATGGGCCAGTAGCGTGGCCCCGTTGGCCATTCCACGCGCCCGGGGATTGATGCCCGTAGCAATCATGGTGCCGCTTACGTGGGTGGCGTGGCTGCTTACGCTGGTTGCACCATCTACTTGGGTGATGCGCCCAGTGAGTTCACTGTGGGTTTTCAAAACGGCGCCGCCATCCCAAATCCCGAGCCGGTCTTTCATTACACTGCTGCCGCCCGTGAGGTTTAGCCCCAATCCGCCGCCTTCATAGAGCGCGTTGGTACGGGTCGTAATTGCGGCACCCCGGTTGGTTGTAGTGATGTTATAGAGCGGTTGGCCAGTTTCGCTCACTCCACTCAAAATGATCACCCTGCCGTCGGAGAAATCTTGTCGCAATGGCCAATTGTTTTGCCGAGCCAGCGTTTGTAATTGGGTGTTTAGAATAAAGTGTTGATTTTCAATGGACTTTTGTACGCCTTGGAGTTTTTGCCGTTGCTCGTTCGAATACAGTCGTTGGAGTTGGGCGTAGCCAGTCAACGAAAAAAAAGATAACCCGAGGAGAATGAATCGTAAACGGCAGTGCATGAGAAGGGTATTTTTTGTATAAACGAAAAATGAAGGGTCGAAGTTAAGTAATTAAGCAAAATTTATTCACGCAAAGTCGCAGTAGCGCAAAGAGTATAAAAGGTTGATTGTCTAAAGCTTAGCGCCTTAGCGGCTCCGCATGAAGTGTAAATTAATTTTGCACATTTACTTATAAGGGAAATACAACTTTACAAAGCACGTTGTTTTGAGCATCGAAAAGTATGTAAAATGCTGACCTGAGTGACACCTTTTTTATCAAATACGTCTTGGAAAGACTAAATGTTGCAAATAGGCAAAATCCAATGCAGTGGAATACACCACCTGAAGAATTAAAAAAGAAAATAGGCAGAAAATGAATAAATTACCCCTTAAAATTTGGGTAAAATGCTAAAATCATAATCCCCTATTTTGGGTGAACGAAACAAAGGGCTGTCCAGCCTACTTTTGTGACGTATAACTTATATTGTCACCTCTTATTCAATGTAAGCGTGAGGTTTTAATGAAAAAATACCTGTTACCGCTTTTTATGTGCATCTCCAATGTCGTTTGGGCCAACAACGTGATTCCTACCGACTATTGGGACCACCTTGCCCTCAACGAAGGCCTGAGCCAAAACGAAGTGCGTAGCATCGTGCAGGACCACCGAGGGTTGATGTGGATGGGCACCCAAGACGGCCTCAATTGTTATGACGGGCAGGCCATCAAAAAATACCGTCACAACCCGTTTGACTCCACTACGCTCTCGCACGATGACATTACGTTTTTATACGAAGATGCCCGGCATCGCCTCTGGATAGGTACTACCAAAGGGCTGAATCGACGGTTGTTTCGCCAGAGTACGTTTCAACATTTTCCGCAAATCCAAGGCATGGTCACGAGCATTGTGGAAGACAAAAACCATACAATTTGGGTCGGAACGTCGTCAGGTTTATGGTGCTTGCGGCCGCAAGGAGATGAATTTCAGCATTTTTTGTACCGTCATTCGGCCGACGATGCGTATTCTCTTTCGCACGATTTTGTGGGGAGTATGACCCTGGACACCGAAGGAAATTTATGGATAGGTACGGCCAAAGGCCTCAACAAACTATTGACTGGCAATAATATACGCTTTGAAAATAGCCGTAATCGCTCCTTGCCACTTTATGACGCTGACCAACCTCCTACGCACGTCTGGAGTGCGCGTGGTAAGGGATTGTGGGTAAGTTTGCAGGGGAAGTTTGGGTTGGCCAATCCTCAATCGGGTGAATGGGAAGACCTAACGGATGGGTTGCCCGCTAAAGTTCAACTTTCGACTGTTTGGACCGATCGTGTCGGTGTGATTTGGATAGGAACGCAGGGAAACGGTATTTTTCGTTATCGTTTTGACGCAATCACGCGGCAATTGGTACGCCTGGGGAGTTTTCAGGAAGATTTATTGGCAAAAAATGGTCTCAAAAGCAGCCATATTACGTGCATTTATGAAGGCCGAGAAGCATCCGAAGATGTGGTTTGGGTAGGTACACGCGAGGCGGGAGTACAGTTGTATTCACGTTCAAAAAATACATTTCAGCATTGGGAACGCCTATTTAGTAAAGAAAATGCCGCTGGAAAAAGTTACTTCGGCATTGGCACCGATCGGCAGGGGTTTTTGTGGGTAGCAACCTTTTCCAAGTTGTACCGAATTGACCGTCGGTCTCAGGCCCTTAAAAAATATGCATTACCCAATGATGCCTTGGTCGAAACCATCACTGAAGATGCCAAAGGTACGCTGTGGGTGGGTGGCAATGCGGGTTTGCTTCGGTATGACCGCTCTCATGATCGTTTTGCTCCGTTTGTGCTACCCTCATTCGACAATAAAAAAAACTGGGTTTTGCGGATTTACGAAGACAAACAACAGAAAATGTGGGTAGGTACTCAGTCCTATCTGGCCCAACTCACTCCGACTGGTTCGCCCGAAATCATTCGTGAATTACCCGCTGCTAAAAACACTAAGATTGAACTGCGCAGCGTCGGGGCTATTCAGAAAGATGCCAAAGGTACGCTCTGGATTGGGATGCGCAACGGATTGGTGCAATGGCCCGTCAGTGGAGTTGCCCAATTATTTCAAAATAACCCTCGTGACCCTAAGTCATTGATAAACAATGTTGTATTGGACGTTCATGTCGATACCAAGCAGCGTGTTTGGGTATGTACCACCAAAGGGCTCAGTCGAGTAATTGAAGAAAAAGGAAAGGTTACCTTTGAGCATTTTACCGAAAACGAAGGTCTTTCTAATGCCTTCGTGTACGGGGCGCTCGGCGACTCTAAAGGAAAAATATGGCTGACAACCAACGGGGGGCTAGTTTGCTTTGACCCCGACAAACGCACTTTTCGCAATTATACCGCCCAAGATGGACTCGGCGGTGGAGAGTTTAATTCTGGGGGTTTTCACCGAAGTGCCGATGGGGAATTGTTTTTCGGGGGCAATGGCATGTTGCTGAGTTGTCGTCCTACCGAATTAGTGCCCAATCGACACTTGCCAAAAGTGGCGGTTACTTCCTTCAAAAAGTTTGGAAAAGAATGGGACATTGACAGTCTGCTGGCGTTGAAAGAGCCCATTACCTTAAAATACAACGAGAATTTTTTTTCGTTTGAATTGGCCGCATTAGATTATACCAACCCCACTCAAAATCAATTTGCGTACCAGCTGGAAGGGTTTGACAAAGAATGGGTTAGGGCGGGTACACGTCGCTATTTGACGTTTACTAACTTAAGCCCTGGCCAGTACACCCTGCGCGTCAAAGCTGCCAACAACGAAGGGCTATGGAATGATAAAGAAATTCTCAGCATTCCGCTGTACATTCAACCTCCTTTTTGGCAAACGTGGTGGTTTTACGCGTTGGCATTACTGGTATTGGTGACCGTATCCAAGCTATTTTACGATTATCGAGTACGAGCTAAAGTCAAGTATCTATTTGATTTGGAACGGGTTAAACTGGAAGAAAATGAGCGCGTACGCAAACTGGCAGCTCAAGATTTGCACGATGAATTCGGAAATACGTTGACGCGGATTTCGTTGTTAACAGAAATGATTAAAACCCGTCTCAACGGTCAAGCCAAGGGTGAAATCGGGACGTTGCTCACCAAAATTGGCGACAATTCCAACCGCATGTATCAGGGAACGAAAGATTTTATTTGGGCCATCAATCCCGAACACGATAATTTCTACGAGATTGCCATACGTCTCAAAGATTTTGGCGACGATGCCTTTGACAAAACTGGAATTCGGTTTTCGGTCAATGGCCTCAACGATGAACTCCGCACGGTAACGCTCTACATGGGCGAAAGCCGGCACTTAGTGCTGCTGTTCAAGGAAGCCATCAGCAACACCCTCAAACACGCCCAAGCCACGGAGGTGTCATTTACTTTTGGCGTTGAAAACGACGAAATGAAGATTCAATGGCAGGACAACGGCAAAGGCTTCTACCCCGACCAAGCCCGTCAGGGCAATGGACTAACCAATATCCAGACCCGCGCCGAAAAAATAGGCGGCAGCGCCCTTATCCAAACACTAGAAGGCAAAGGAACTTGCGTAGAATTTCGAAAAAAAGTAGGAGCTAGCGCACAAATTAGCCCCAAAAATTGATATAACTGGGGCGTTAGCCCTGACTAAATTATTCCAAAAATGTCCATTCGCCTCTCCCTCGTCGAAGACGACCACCTCATCCGCGAAGCATTCACCGATTTGCTGAACAATACCGAGGATTTTTTGGTCGTTAGCTCGTATTCTAATTGTGAAGAATACCTGCGAAACCTCGCCAACGACCGCCCCGACGTGGTACTCATGGACCTTGAGCTCCCGCGCATGGGCGGTGTAGAAGGCATTGAGCGTACCAAAAAGCTACGCCCTCAAACTCAATTGATTGTGGTGACGGTGTACGAAAATGATGACTTGGTGTTCAAAGCTTTGTGCGCTGGTGCGGGCGGGTACCTCACCAAAAACATGCCGCCAAGCGTCTCATTGAGGCCATTCGTGAGATACGACAGGGCGGTGCGCCCATGAGCACCAACATTGCCCGCATGGTGGTGGCGTCGTTTCAGAAAAATCATCATTCTCCCCTTACCGCCCGCGAAACGGAAGTGTTGGAGCGCATTGCGCAAGGAAAAAGCTACACA
>JAIXPV010000505.1 GCA_027486105.1 Runella sp.
ACAACGCCGTTTTTCAACGCCGTTTTATGCATTCCCAACTGTGCAAAAACCTGCTTAGCACGTTCCATCACGTCAGTTTCGGGACAAGATTGCTCAATATGAACACGCACTTCTCCCGAAGTTGCCATTTCAGCATTACGGATAGCCGCGACAATTCGCTCTTGGTCAGTTTTGGAAAAAGGGAGGTTCTGCATGACTATATATTAATTCAATAGTGATGAGTACTAAGTATATTTTTTCTACTCAATACTCATCACTATCGACCAGTTACCGGTTAGAATTTTACCGTTGGGGCTGTTTGCGAGGATTGCGAAGCCTCAAAATAGCCTTTTTGCTGGAATCCAAACATGCCAGCAAACAACGCAGCGGGGAAAGTACGAACCGATTGGTTATATTCTTTCACAACATCATTGAAATCATTACGGGCTATGCTGATGCGGTTTTCTGTGCCTTCCAACTGCGCCTGCAAATCTAAAAAGTTTTGATTTGCTTTCAGATTGGGATAATTTTCAGAAACGGCCAAGAGGCGCGACAGCGTTCCACTCAATTGGTCTTGAGCGGCCTGAAATTTCTGAATATTTTCGGGCGTAAGCTGCTCCGCAGTTAGGTTGATAGAAGTAGCTTTTGAGCGGGCTTCCATCACGGCAGAAAGGGTACTTTTCTCAAAATCTGCGGCTCCTTTTACGGTATTGACCAAGTTAGGAATCAAATCAGCACGACGTTGATATTGCGTCTGAACTTTGGCCCAGGCACTATTGACGGTTTCATCTTTACCCACGAGGCCATTGTAGGTACTACAACCGTAGGCACCAAAAAGAAGAATAACAACGACGACAATTATTGTGGTTTTTGACATGGTAATGTTTACATTTTAGTTAACGGATGCAAAGTTTGTCCAAATCTAAGCGTTTTGTTGAAACATTTACATAAGCGGTTATTTTTCGTTTCAGCTATGCCTTTTTTTGTTTCAATTTTTTGTTTCAATATTGGGCATACAAAAGCCCATTGGGCGGAGGCAATCGGTCCGCCAGCGGCCCCGCCCCTACGTTTATTTTAATTTTTATAATTTACAGTTTCGCGGTTTTACATTTTTCGGTTGAAATGATGTGCTACCCCTACGGGGTTTCATAAATCATTTTCAAAATGCCTTCGAGGTATTCGCGGGAGTTGCTCAGGCGCGGCACTTTGTTTTGCCCCCCCAATTTGCCGCGTTTTCCCATCCATTGATAGAAAGTCCCCAAAGGTACGCTGTGAACCAAAGGCGTCAGCAACGCCAAATCCATGTAGCGTTTGGCATCATAATCTGAATTGGACTCACGCAGACGAGAATCCAGCAAGGCACAAAAGTTCTCCCAGTCGGAAGGCATCTGGCTGAATTCTATAATCCACTCGTGACGTCCTTTCGTTCCGTCGTTCATATAGACGGGTCCAGCGGTATAATCGTTGATAACCGCCCCAGTTTGTTCACAAGCGTACGTGATGGCCGAATCTGCATTTTCGATGATAAGTTCTTCTCCAAAGGCGTTGATAAAATGTTTGGTACGACCGCTTATTTTGATTCTGAACGGGCTTTTCGACGTGAATTTAATGGTGTCACCAATCTGATACCGCCACAGCCCGCTGTTGGTAGAAATAATCAAAGCGTAGTTTTTATCCAATTCTACTTCTTCGAGGGTCAACGCACGCGGATGCGGCTTGTCCCATTCTTCTACGGGTACAAATTCATAAAAAATCCCGTAATCAAGCATCAATAGCATTTCTCCGGGGTGAGCTAGGTCATCCTGAAGGGCAAAAAAACCTTCCGACGCGTTGTAGGTTTCCATATACGTCACCTTGTCGCTCGGGAAATATTTCTTCATAAACAACTCCCGGTACGGCTGAAAGGCCACTGCTCCGTGGATAAAAACCTCAAAGTTGGGCCAAACCTCCAGCATATTTTTGGCACCCCGCTCTTCCATAATGCGGTCTAGCAGCACAATCGTCCAAGTAGGAACGCCCAATATACTGGTTACGTTTTCTTGTGCGCAGAGGTCGGCCATTTTTACCAGTTTTTCCTCCCATTTATCCATCAATGCTACTTCAATAGGCGGCGTGCGCAGGTATTCTGCCCACGTGGGCAGATTGCGCATAATCACCGCCGACACATCTCCCACCATACCACCTTCTTCATGGAACGGATTAGCGTGTAAGCTTCCCCCAATAGAAAGCCCCTTTCCTTCAAATACGAGAGAACTTGGACGATTTTGGGCATACAGGGTCATCACATCTTTGCCTCCACGGTAGTGGCAGTCTTCCAACGACTCTGGCGTAATAGGCAAATATTTACTCCGTGAATTGGTTGTGCCCGACGACTTAGAAAACCATTCTACATCCGACGGCCAAAGCACGTTCTGTTCGCCACGCAACACCCGCTCAATGGACGGATAAAAATCCTCATACGTTGAAATCGGAACCCGCTCCTGGTACTGTTTGATGTTTTGAATACTGTCGTAACGGTACTTAATCCCCCAGTCTGTATAACGCGCTGCTTCAATCAGTTCATGAAAAACCTGATGTTGGACTTCAATAGGATGTGCTTTGAAATGCTCGATGCGTTCGGCACGGCGTTTCATAAAAAAAAGGAGTATATCGTTAAGAAGTGGCACGTAACAATCTGATTTGTTGTGTCAAACATAAAGAAAAGAACTGAATGAATCACTTTTCAGTAACGCATCCACAAATATATACCTTTTATCAATGAGGAATCCGATCAGGATAATCCGTAATTATTCCATCCACTCCCATGGCTTTAATTCGCTTCATTTCTTCGGTTGTATTAACGGTCCAGGGAATTACTTTCATACCAAGCGCATGAAGTTGCTGCACTTTTTCGTTGCTTAATAATTGAAAATAAGGGCTGTAGACATCAGGTGTAAAGCCTAAATCCTCTAAATTCTTTTCAATTCCTCTCAAATTGCTTACCAAAGCCGCCAAAGTTACTTTTTGATAAACTTTAGCGTCAATCTGTTTTTTCCAATGCTTCAACACATTGAAATCAAAACTTTGCAAGATCACACGGTCAGCAGGCAACAATTTAATAATTTCATTATATACTAAATCCGAAAAAACGGCTGGTTGAGGCTGCGATTTATCGTATTCTTTCTCTTCGCTTTTGATTTCAATATTATACCAAAACGGTGGCAGATTATTTTTAATGCGGTAGGTTTCAACCGCCTCAATCATCTCTCGCAAGAGTGGTTTGTATACTTTCAGCTTCGTTTGTTGCGGAAAGTTGGGGTTACCGTTGCTTCCTACATCATACCGTTTTATTTCATCATAACTTAACTCGTACAGAATTATTTTCTCACCTCTCGGTACAGGTTTGCCGTTGGGGTCAAGCGAGAAATCAGGGTGGAAGTACGGATCATGCGAAACCACTACTTGGCGGTCTTTGGAAATAACAACATCTAACTCAAGCGTATTTACCTTCAAATCAAGGGCTTTCAAAAACGCAGGGACGGTATTTTCGGGCATCAGCCCCCGACTACCACGGTGGCCTTGCCAATTAAAATCAGCTGTTTGGGCAAAAGAAGTTTGCATACATAACACAAAATAAAGGATTCCCAAAAAATGACTTTTCATCTGATTTTTTTCATGTGCTCTGCAAAGCTAATTATTTATCATAAATCTATCGAAAAGTAAAACAGCACTTTTGGGTAATTTTTCCCATAAATCACATGGATAATTTTTAAAAAACTTTTTGGATGAAAAAATTATTCCACTACTTTTGTAGAAGAAATACGCGTTCAGCGAAAATTCGCAATATAAAATGAGCATAAGATATACCATTTCCCTCAACCGACTTCCTCTCACCAAAACGGTGTGAGAAGGGGGTATTTCGTGAAACACAAACCCTTTCTCGGAAGAGAAAGGGTTTTTTATGAAATTACATTAATTTTGGCGAAGTTTAACCCAAAAAGTACAACTCAATAATCAATCCCTCTTTACTAACAATGAGCCAGAGAGTTCAAATTTTCGACACTACATTGCGCGACGGCGAGCAAGTGCCAGGTTGCCAATTGACCACCGATGAAAAGATTGTTGTCGCCAAGGAACTCGAAAAGCTGGGTGTTGACGTAATCGAAGCGGGTTTTCCGATTTCGAGCCCCGGTGATTTTCGCTCAGTCGTAGAAATTTCAAAGGCCGTTCGCGGACCCGTTATTTGTGCCTTATCTCGCGCCGTAAAAGGTGACATTGACGCCGCAGGAGAAGCGCTCGCCTACGCAAAGTACAAACGTATCCACACCGGACTCGGCTCGTCGGATATTCATATCCAACATAAATTTAACAGTACCCGCGAAAAAATCGTAGAGCAGGCAATTGCCGCCGTTAAGCACGCCAAGAGCTACGTTGAAGACGTAGAATTCTACTGCGAAGATGCTGGCCGCGCCGATTTGGCTTTTTTGGCTCATCTAGTAGAATCGGTCATCAAAGCGGGCGCTACGGTAGTCAATATACCTGATACAACGGGGTATTGCCTTCCCCACCAATACGGTGAGCGCATCAAATATATTTTTGAGCACGCCTCCAACGCCCATCAGGCAACCATCTCTATTCACTGCCATAATGACCTTGGTCTGGCCACCGCTAATACCCTCGCAGGTGTGATGAACGGTGCTCGTCAGGTAGAAGTAACCATGAACGGTATCGGTGAACGTGCCGGCAACACTTCACTCGAAGAAGTAGTGATGGCGCTCAGAGTTCACAAGGAGTTGGGCTACGAAACGGGTATCAACACCCAATTGCTGTACCCTACCAGCCAAATGGTATCCAAAATGATGCGAATGCCCGTGCAAGCCAACAAAGCGATTGTAGGTCGTAATGCGTTTGCGCACTCGTCGGGTATTCACCAAGATGGATTCCTCAAACATACACTCAACTACGAAATCATGAGCCCCACCGACGTCGGTGTCGACAAATCGATGATTGTGTTGACCGCCCGCAGCGGCCGCCACGCCCTCAAGCACCGCTTGGAATTGTTGGGATTCGTATTTGAAAAACCCGTATTGGACGAGCTTTACAAGCGATTCCTTGACGTAGCCGACATCAAAAAAGAAGTAAACGATAAAGATTTGGTTGAATTGGCCCGCGAAGCAGTCGTAGCTTAGCCTTCATTCACAACCGAAAAATGTAAAATGTTAAACAGAAAAACCGCAAAATAACTTTGCGGTTTTTCTGTTAATTATCACTTTCAAAAATTGAAGTATCTAACTTATAAATAGTCAAGCAAAGTTTTGCTACCCTCCAGAAAAGAAATGCTGGTGCGCTCGGTTGCTCATAACCCAATGTGATGTGGCTCAAATACGCTAAAATTTATGCCCAAGCGTTTAAAAACTTATTTCCCCTTTGATTGAGCGTATTTTCCCACTAACTTTTGTATTTAAAATCATATCAGCGGCTTTCTCTCCAATCATAATGCAAGTCGCGTTGGTATTTCCAGCAATGATGCGCGGCATAATAGACGCATCAGCCACGCGAAGTCCTTCAATTCCTGTGACCCGCAACTGAGGGTCTACCACAGCCATTTCGTCCGTCCCCATTTTACAAGTTCCTACAGGATGGTATACGGTTTCCAAAACGGTTTTGATGTGCGATACCAACTCATCATCTGAACTACGGTGAAGGGGTAGAATTATTTCCTTTCGGCACGCGGCAAAGGCCGTGGCTTCCATGATTTCCAAGGCTTTTTTGGTCCCTTTCAACAGCGTAAGCAAGTCTTCTTCGGCGGTCAAAAACTGTGGATCAATGAGCGGAGCATCAAGTGGATTGGCCGAACGAAGTCCTACGTATCCTACACTTTTGGGTTTTAGAAGGGTTGGCAACACCGTATAACCGCTTGCGTACGGAAACGTATCAGGATTGTAAAAATCAGCTTTCCCATCATTGCCAAAATGGACGGGGGCAAAATGAAGTTGCAAGTCGACTGGCTCAACGCCATCGTTGATTTTGGTAAATGCCACCGCTTCGAGCGGGCTGATGGTCAACGGGCCTTTTTTAAACAACAAATAGTTGATTAAACCTTTGATTTGGTTTAGGGGTTTGAGGGCATCGTTGGCCGTTGGCACCGTTGAAAGTGCACTTACACCCGTAAACAAATGATCCTGAAGGTTTTTACCCACGCCTGGCAAGTCCCTCTTAACTTGTATTCCATGACGCGTTAGTTCATCCCGCGCACCTATACCCGAGAGCATCAACAGTTGGGGCGACTGAAAAGCCCCCGCCGAGAGAATAACCTCTTTGTCGGCATAGGCTTTTTCGGTGATGTTTTTGGCGGTTAGAAATTCAACCCCTACTGCGCGGTCGTTTTCAATCAAAATCCGCTGGGTGTGGGCTTGCGTAATGATTTTCAGGTTAGGGCGGTGCAAAATAGGCCGTAAAAACGCCACAGCCGTACTACAGCGTTTTTGATTTTTGATGGTAAACTGAAACAGCCCCGCCCCTGCTTGCTCGGCCCCGTTGCAATCATGATTTTCGGGAATACCTTTTTCAACACAAGCTTTCACAAACGCATCGGCAACGGGCGTACGAAACACCTGCGCATAGGTCACATTGAGCGGTCCACTTGTACCATGATATTGATTATCAATCTGTTCGTTATGCTCTGACTTTTTAAAATAAGGCAACACCGAGTCATAGTCCCAACCTTGGTTCCCTAAGGCAGCCCATTCATCATAATCTGCGCGATTGCCGCGCACGTAGGCCATGGCATTGGTAGAACTGCTTCCCCCCAATGTTTTGCCCCTCGGAAGGTACATCTTTCGGTTCAATACCTGCGGCTGCGGCTCGGTCTCAAAGCCCCAATCTACGTTCGTACGGTTGAGTTTGGAGTAAGCGGCAGGAATATGAATTTCCATTTTTTTGTCGCCCCCCCCCGCTTCCAGCAACAATACGTGATTTTCGGGGTCTTCGGAAAGGCGATTGGCCAGCACGCATCCCGCCGAGCCCGCACCGATGATGATGTAATCGAAAGTCATTTCCGTCAAAGGGTTTAGTTTGAAGAAAATATACTAATTTTTCGTAAAATTATATTGCAATCACGCAAAGGCGCTAAGAAATAATGAGTTATTCACGCCCCTGCACCTTTGCGTGACTCAGAAGGCGTTGGGTGGAAGTGTGTGCAAAGCCCGAAGCCCTTTTCCTGAAAGAGATAAGGAGGCTTTATCGGAAATATAGATTGGAACAATCTTGGTAATGTTAGCATCATGGTCGCTCAATGAAGCGCTGTCTTTTAGCTTCACTTCCAATAAACCTACCGTGGCATCCGCCTTAAAACTCAGTGTCGATTTATCCTTCACTTCAGCATTGATTTTTCTAAAATTGCTCTGTTCTATCAAAAGTTGACTGTTTTTTTCAATACGGGTATTTAGCGCTTCCTCAGTATTGACAATAATATTTGCGTTGGCATTCAAAAGAATAAGGTTCGGAACACTGTGAAAGTACGTTTCAAAATAGTTGCGCTCATTGTATTTTCCATTTTTTGAAGACATAAAAAGTGTATCCCCTTGGGCCTTAAAAGTAATCCCCTCAGGCCGAACATCCTGTTTGAAGCCTTGCTTATTTGGGGTAACATAAAGGGTAAAACGGACGCCCTTGGCAATGACAACTTTGATGTTTTCGAGAGGAAAATCGTTAATGGGAAACACTTGATTCTTTACAAATAAAAGGTGGTCTTCATAGCCTTTTTTGAAACCCAAGTTGACCAGTACCTGCACAAGCAACGTGCCAGCGCAAAAAACGACAAACAGAACACTTGATAATTTCATGGTAAAATAGGTAAGAGAAAATCAATTTTTATTTCCGTAATTTAAAAGGCCTTGCGTTAAAGCTGACATGCGTTTTATCGCCAATTTCGCCGTAGTTGATATTGTTAATCCGAGATTCTTCTTCAAAAAGTTTTGCTTCATCTTTCAACGTTAGGTCTAGATTACTGATTGTTGTTCTGGCTTTAATCATAAAGCTGGATTTGTTACGTGCTTCTGCTTTAAGCTGCTGTATGTTGCATCCTTCCATAAAAAGAAAGCTTAACGATCGAATCATTATATCTAACGTATCAGCAGTAACAGACTTCATTACTACAGAACTGTTTCGGCAAATAAGATTGGGAGTTTTTACAAAATACAAGTCAAACGACACATTCATCGTCCGTTTCAGATTGGTGATATAGAGTGTGTCATTCTGCGCTCTGAATTCAATGAGTTTCATATCATCTTCGTCGCTGTACCGTACTTTGTATCCCTGCTGCGTTGGGTGGTTTTGGAGCGTAAATTCAATTCTGTCTGTCACAATTGTTGTAAAAAAATTGTTGGCAAAATTAGCGCCAAAGGGCTGAATACGAGATTGATTCAGCAATTCAAGTTTATACGCTTCACCATACCCAAAGGCAAGCAATACCTGTAAAAGAACCGTAACGACGAGGGCAGTGATGAGAATTCCGTTGGAAAATTTCATGTTTTCAGCGTTTTAGATTACTGTGCCAAAAGAGCTTCGTATCGTTTTTCGAGTTCGTCAAAATCCATTCTGAGCAAGCGCATCTGCTTGAAAAAAATCGGCAATTCGTTTTGAATAAAAGTCTCTCGTCGCCAATCCAAATAGTTCTGTTCGGCGGCTGGCGTAACGAAGTAACCAAGGCCACGCTTCGTATAAATCACTTCACGGGTTTGTAGAAAATCATAGGTACGCTGAACAGTATTGGGGTTTACCTCCAACTGAACTGCCAACTCCCTGATTGAAGGCACTTTATCATCAGGCTTCCAGTTTTGCACCAGTATTTGCTCACCTATATACTCGGCGATTTGCAAATAGATGGCAGTTTGATTATGAAAATTCATGATACTTAAATTTCTTTTTCTTTGAGTTTCAAAAACGTAATTACCCACAAGACCATCGGCAAACAGTATACCCACCAAACAAAATACGGAAGTTGCATCGTAGACCGGGGCCAAAGATTTAACCCAGAAGCAGTCTCAATATTTAAAAATGTACCCCAATACGGCGCCGGTGAAAAAAACATTTTCGTTGTATCGGGAATAAGTATCTGTAATAAATTGAGTTTTATAAAATACAATACCACGCTTATTACAAGTACGAAACTCAAGGTTTTAAGTAAACTAAATCGTCCGAAAACCACTGCCCCAAGCATAAAAGCTGCGGTATAAACAAAAATAAAAACCGAGCTATAAATACCTACGCCGTAATATTTATTGTATTCCACAAATGCTTTTGGATATATCACTTTGATAATCGGAGTCGCTATTCCCCAACTGAAATGCCAAAATAAATACACCAACAATAAGCTGACAGGGACGGTAATAATCCATGCAAAGCAAAAACGCTCAAATGCGGAAACAGGCAAGGTAAGTGCAAACAAAGATTTCTGAGGAGTAGCAAGGTATCGAAAGCTAAAACTACCAACTAGCCAAAGTGTTATACCGGCCGAAAATAAAAGCGACGGATATGGACGCAACATGTATCCTGCTGTGAGTTGTTTATAGTAACCGTAATCACGTAAAGGCCCACATAACTGATAAATAGCCCCCAATTGTATGACTAAAATAACAAGCGGAAAAAGCGCATACGCTTTCCAATTTTCACGGAATTCTACGCGGGCATACCACCCAAAACGGCGAATGTCAAATGCGTTGTTCATGGCTGTTAAACTTCTTTTTCTTTGATTTTCAAATAGGTAATGACGTAGAGTAACAAGGGTACGCACCCTATCCACCAAACTTGATGTATACCTTCAAAGGAAGAATGAATATTAATGGGAAAAACACCTTTCGTCGACTCTATCGTTACGGTAGGTCTTACCCAAGGGACTGGACCAGAGGTGCGAATCCCGTAAGCGTTTGGAAAAATGGCTTTTAAAAATTCGCCTTGCCCCCACTCAAATATCAAAAGGCTGATAACAATTAAAATGCCAAACGTTTTCAGGAAATTTAACCGTCCGAGGGTAATGGCTCCCAACATAAAAACAGCTGAACCACCCAAATAGAAAACTGAAAAGTAGGGGTTTATGACCAAAAACACAGAATCATTTTCAAACGCCAAGCCTGGGGTATCCTTCAGAAAATAAGGTAATGCCATTGACCAAGCAATTTTCCAAAGAACATAACAAGCCCCTATCGAAAAGGGGACAGTCATTGTCCAGGCATATAATAGTTGCTCAAAGGAAGAAACGGGTAATGTCAAAGTCGCAAGCGCCCGCTTTTGCTCAGAAAAGGCTTTTAACGTATAACTCCCGGCAACCCAAGTCATCAACCCAATCATGATTGCCAAAGAACGAAATATATTTACTTTATAATCGCCTTTGTCAAAAAAGGGGCTGTGCAAATACCCCCATTCCTGATAAATAAAATACCCAAGTACAGCCAACACTGCCACTAAAGCTAAAGCATACGTTTTCCAATTTTCACGGATTTCCTTGCGGGCATACCACCCAAAACGCCGACTGTCAAATGTGTTGTTCATGGCTGTTATTTTTGAATTATATCCTGAAACAATGCTTCTAAATCAGGCTGAGAAGTACTCTCTTCGGCGAGTACATTGAGGTCTTCTCGGTACTTGATTTTGCCATTGTGCAACACCAATACCGTATCAATCAAACTTTCTAAATCGCGTACTTGATGCGTAGAAATGATGATACAGCGCTCATCAGAAGCCACTCCAGCCACCAACTTCCGAAAGGTGCTTTTTGAGGGGATGTCTAAGCCGTTGGTCGGCTCGTCCATCAACAGCACCGGCACATTGGTAGCCAAGGCAAAGCTGATGAGGACTTTTTTTCGTTGCCCAAATGATACCTTTTCCAGTTTTTGGTCAGGATTCACCCCAAATTGTTGGAGATAATTTAAAAACTGTGCATCGTTAAACAAGGGATAGAATACCCCGTAGGTATCTGCCAACCGGCGGGCTGTAGTGTCGGGCACAAATGCATCTTCGGCCACAAAATACAACTGCTGCATCAGCGAAGGCTGCCGCTTGCGCGGCTCGTGGCCGAGCGTAACCACGGCCCCTTTTTTAGGAAAAACCAACCCGGCTATCATTTTTAAAAGCGTGGTTTTACCAGCACCATTTTCCCCCAACAGCCCGTAGATATGCCCTGCTTCGAGGTTCAATGCCAGCTCAGTAAACAACTTTTGGGAGCCGTATCCAAAATGAACATGATTAAATTGTATCATGGCTATATTGTTTTATTAGTGTACTAGACAAATAGTACACTACAAAAATGAATAAAAGAAAAATGAAAACCAAGTTTTGAGGTAATATTTTTTGTAACCACTGAGAAAGGGAGAGACACGGAGTTACTCTGTCCTCCTCCGTTTCTCGGTGGTTAATTAATTGGCCCAAAGACATCGAAATCTTTGCTGGAATTACGTTCAATATTCCAGCCTATTTAGAAAAAGAGGGCATTCCACTGGAATAAATGCTAATTTTGCGGTTCAATTCCAATTCTTGAATGGCACACAACCTTAAACTCAAAAAGCCCCTGGCGGTTTTCGACTTAGAAACCACGGGTATTAATATCCAAAAAGACCGCATTGTAGAAATCAGCGTGGTCAAAGCCTTGCTCAACGGTGAGATAGAAAGCAAGACGTTTCGCGTAAATCCGGGCATTCCGATTCCGATTGAATCTAGTCTGATTCACGGCATTTATGATGAAGATGTAAAGGATTGCCCCACGTTCAAAAATTTCGCAAAAACCCTCGCGCAATTTCTGACGGGCTGCGACTTAGCTGGATTCAACTCCAACCGTTTTGATGTGCCGATGCTGGTCGAAGAGTTTCTGCGAGCCGACGTTGACTTTGACATCAAGAACCGGAAACTCGTGGATGCCCAACGGATTTTCCACATGATGGAGCCGCGCAATTTGGCCGCGGCCTATAAATTTTATTGTAACAAAGATTTGCAAAACGCCCACAGTGCTTATGCCGATACTATGGCCACTTTTGAGGTGCTGTGCGCGCAAGTCGCACGCTACGAAGGCGTTAAGATTAAGAATGAAAACGGTGAATTATATGAGCCGATTCAGAACGATATGGAAGCCCTCCACAACCTGACGGCGTCGAAAATCGTTGATTTTGCCAACCGCATGGCCTATAATGCCAAAGGTGAAGAAATCATCAATTTCGGAAAACACAGCGGTAAACGCGTAGTAGATGTGCTCACGCAAGAACCCGCTTATTATGACTGGATGATGAAAAGCGATTTTCCGCTAGATACCAAGCGCAAACTCACAGAAATCAAAATGCGCATGGCTTTTGGGAAAAAGTAAACAGTCCGCAGTTGGCAATAAACAGTAAAAAAAGCGGTAGGCAATTTGCAGTAAAATTTAATTTTAACCATAAAATGCCTACTGCTTGTTATAAACTGCCGACTAGGTTTTCAGCTTTTTCTTCTTAGCCGCTGGGAACAGAATATTATTCAAAATCAAGCGATAGCCCGCCGAATTGGGGTGAAGGTTCAAGTCAGTAGGCTCCTCATTGATTTCGTGACGATAATCTTCGGGGTCATGACCGCCGTAAAAGGTAAAAAAACCTTTACCAAAAGTGCTGTGAATGTACCTGGCTTCACTGGCCGCGCGATTTTCTGCCAAGATAATGACTTCAGGCTTGATAAATTGCTTTTTGAATGCTGTTGTTTGTCCCATAAACCCTTTAATAATTTGCTGGTGGTTTTGGGTAAGCATGGTAGGCACGGGATCCCACTTTGCCGAAAACTGAAACAACGTAAAATAATCATTGGCCTCGGTCAATCCTCGGTCATTGGGCTGACTGTCGACAGTCGAGAATTCAATTTCGTAGGGGTTCGTCACGACCTGAAAGTTCTGAAAGGCAAATGTTTGCGTAAAATCCAGCTTTTTCTGCGCCCCTGGGTCGGTCCCGTCTCCGTCATAAAGCACATCGGCGATGTCGGTATTTTGGGCTGCTAATGCCACATCGTAGGTATCGGTGGCATTACACATAGCAAACATATATCCTCCTCCTGCTACATACTCTTGCACTTTTTTGGCCACGGCCAACTTAAGTTTAGACACTTTGGAGAAGCCCCATTTGGCCGCAATATCTTCAGCTTCGCGTTTTTGGGCACGATACCAAGGATAATCTCTGAAATGAAAAAACTTTCCGTATTGGCCCGTAAAATCTTCGTGGTGAAGGTGAAGCCAATCATATTCGGCCAGTTTACCCTGCATTACATCGTCGTCGTACACGATTTCGTAGGGTATTTCGGCATAGGTCATAACGAGCGTTACGGCATCATCCCAAGGTTGTTTTGTTTTGGGAGAATAAACCGCCACTTTGGGGGCTTTATGGAGTTTTACATTGTCCATATTTGCATCGGGCTGCGCCACTTCGTTCAATATAGCCGTACTTTGAGCATCAGAGATAACATCGTAACTTACTCCCCTGATGACCAGCTCATTGACTACACGCTGGTTCCAATCCAACATAAAACTCCCGCCCCTGTAATTGAGCAACCAATCGATTTCTGTATCGTACGAACGGAGCACCCAATAGGCCAACCCGTAAGCTTTCAAGTGATTTTTTTGGGCTTCATCCATCGGAATAAAGACTTTAGAAGCCCATGCTCCCTGAACTAAGCCAAAAAAAATGATAAGTGGTAGGATGCACCGTTTCATCGGTTTGTGGATTTACTTTTTGATGTTGACTTTTGTATAAACGAATATACTACAAAAAACGTGCAGAAAAGTAGAGAGCAACCGTAATTCGGAGGCGTACATGAAAATATTTTTTGCCGCTGACTTTTTAGTGCTCATTGTTACTTTTGGCTTATAAAAAATGAACCTCCTCGAAAACATCCGCGAAGGCCTCCGTTCGATTCAATCCAACATGCTTCGAACCGTGCTGACTGCCCTGATTATTGCCATTGGCATCACCTCTTTGGTCGGTATTTTGACCGCCATTGATGGTATGCAAAGCTCGGTCAACAACAGTTTTGCTGATTTGGGGGCCAACACCTTCGACATAATGGGGCCACGCCCCTTCCGCCGGCGTTCTGCAGGGCGTAGCGAAAAAGACTACCCTCCCATAAACTACCGGCAAGCCCTTCAATACAAAAAAGAAATCAGGGATACCTACAACGCTACCGTTTCCATTTCTTCAAACGTGGGCGGGGCAGCACAAGTAAAATTTCGCTCCCAAAAAACCAACCCTAATACCCGCATTGTGGGCATTGATGAAAATTATTTGACCATCAAAGGCTATAAGTTAATCGGCGGGCGTAACCTCTCGCAGACCGACTTAGACAATGGCCTCAACGTGGTTATTCTCGGTTCAGAAATTGCGCAGAAATTGTTTGAAGGAAAAATTGATCCCATCAATCAGGAGGTGGTTGTTCGAGGCAATCAGTACCGAGTGGTGGGCGTTCTTGACAAAAAAGGTTCGCTCACTGGCGGCGGCGATGACCGCATATTATTAATACCGCTGGAAAACGGAAGGGCGCTGGCTGCCAATCAGCAGCTCACCTTCGACATCACCACCTCCGTTAACAGCGGCGAAGCACAAGAACTCATCATTGAAGAAGCGCGCGGTATTATGCGCCGTATCCGAAAAGACCGTATTGGCAAAGCTGATTCATTTGAAATTGAAAGCGCCGACGCCATCGCCAAGAATTTCGCCGATATTTCGGGCTATTTACGCATGGGAGGGTTTGGCATCGGCATCATCACGTTATTGGGGGCAGCTATCGCTTTAATGAATATCATGCTGGTATCCGTAACAGAGCGTACGCGCGAAATCGGGATTCGAAAATCGCTAGGAGCCACACCGCGCCTCATAAGGATTCAATTTTTGATTGAAGCCATTGTGGTATGTATTTTGGGGGGAATCGGCGGCTTAATCCTCGGAATCGGCATCGGGAACCTGATTGCGAAGCTAATCAGTGCCAATGCGAGTTTTATTGTTCCGTGGTTTTGGATGCTTATGGGCATTTTAGTCTGTATCGTTGTCGGAATTATTTCAGGAATTTATCCAGCCATAAAAGCCTCACGCTTAGACCCTATAGAAGCACTACGTTATGAATAACGATATTTTTATCAAAAAAAACATCCAAAAACTTGCATATTAATCTGTATGCGCTACTTTTGCAGTCCCGTTTCCAATCAGATGCCCAGGTGGCGGAATCGGTAGACGCGTTGGTCTCAAACACCAATGGGGTCACACCCGTGCCGGTTCGACTCCGGCCCTGGGTACATCTAAGGCCTATTTGCAGCTCAGTTAGCTGGTCCTAATAGGCAATTTGCCCGAAAATTCATTTTTTCGGGCTTTTTTTTGCCTTTTTTATACAACTTCCCCTACCAATCCTTTTTTTCAAATTGCCTTACTTGCAGTAAATGAATTTTACTTGGGTCAGTCGGAAAAGTTGGGGGGTGAGAAAAAAATCAGTTGTTTTGCATTGAATCAATTTTGAATACATTGCAAGAATCTTACTTAGCCTTAGTGCGTTTTCTGTTGCCCGAGGGAAT